>JBKJRG010000404.1:0-2735 GCA_046594805.1 Opitutaceae bacterium
TGGCTGCGGCTTCCAGCCGCAGATTCTCTGCACTGCGGCAGGATGCCGCAGCCACTTCGGGCAGACCCGACTCCTGCGGCTACGTCGCGATTGCAATCTTTGCGCGCCATGCGTTGAAACGAGGCGCGCCGCTTCCCCGCGGCTCCAACCCTGTCGAGATCTTCCCATGGCCACACTGCAAGGCGCCGGCACGAAACAAAACACCTTTGACGCCATCGTTATCGGCTCGGGCATCAGCGGAGGGTGGGCCGCGAAGGAGCTGACCGAGAAGGGACTCAAGACCCTGGTGCTCGAACGCGGGCGCGACGTGAAGCATGGCGAGTATCCGACGGCCATGATGGAGAGCTGGGAATTCAAGGGGCGCGCCAAAATTTCCACGGCCGAGCTGGCGCTGCAGGAGAAACAGAACCGGACCGGGTACACGACGCACCCGGCGTCCGCGCACTGGTTCGTCAACGACGTCGATAATCCGTACTCCGAGGAGAAACGCTTCGACTGGATGCGCGGCTACCATGTCGGGGGCCGTTCGCTGCTCTGGGGCCGCCAGTCCTACCGTTTCAGCGATCTCGATTTCGAGGCCAACGCGAAGGATGGCATGTCGATCGACTGGCCGATCCGCTACCAGGACATCGCGCCCTGGTACGATTACGCGGAGCGCTTCGCCGGGATCAGTGGCAACCAGGATCACCTCCCGCATCTGCCGGACGGCCAGTTCCTGTCGCCGATGGCCATGAATTGCCTCGAGCAGGAAGTGCGGAAACGCATTGCCGACTCGTTTTCCGGCCGCCCGATGATTATCGGCCGCGCCGCAAATCTGACCCAGCCGCACCTCGGGCGTGGCAGCTGCCAGTATCGCAATCGCTGCATCCGCGGCTGCCCGTATGGTGCCTACTTCAGCAGCAACGCCTCGACCCTCCCGGCGGCCTATGCCACCGGCAACCTGACGCTGCGGCCCTTCTCGATCGTCAACCAGCTAATCTACGATCCGCAGACGCGGAAAGCCACCGGCGTGCGGATCATCGATGCGGAGACGAACGCGGTGATCGAGTACCACGCCCGCGTCATCTTCTGCTGCGCGTCCGCCGTGGCCTCCACCTTCATCCTGCTGAATTCGAAGTCCGATCGCTTCCCGAACGGATTTGGCAACGACAGCGGCGAGCTGGGCCACAATCTGATGGATCACCATTTCAAGGTAGGAGCTACCGGCGTCTCGGATCAATTCTCCGACCGTTACTACCGCGGCAACCGGCCCAACGGGATCTACATTCCCCGCTTCCGGAACCTGAACAAGGAAACGGCGCGCAAGGATTACGTCCGCGGCTTCGGGTACCAGGGCAATGCCAGCCGGAGCGACTGGACGCGCGGGATCAAGGAGCTCAGCCATTTCGGCGCCGGGTTGAAGGCGGACCTGATTGCCCCGGGACCCTGGCGATTCGGGATCGGTTCCTGGGGCGAGTGCCTGCCCTACCATGACAACCGGCTTTTCCTCAACCAGGCGCGGCGGGACAAGTGGGGCCAGCCGACGGTCACGTTCAACTGCGACTGGAAGGAGAACGAGCTCGCGATGCGCAAGGACATGAAGGCCTCCGCGGTCGAGATGCTCGAGGCGGCGCGCCTGAAGGAAGTGACGCCCTTCGACGACGTGAGCGCGCCTGGGCTGTGCATCCACGAAATGGGCACGGCGCGGATGGGCCGCGACCCGAAGACGTCGGTGCTCAACCAATGGAACCAGGTCCATGCCTCGCCGAACGTGTTTGTGACCGACGGCGCCTGCATGACCTCCTCGGCTTGCGTGAACCCGTCGCTGACCTACATGGCGCTGACCGCCCGGGCCTGCGACCATGCCGTGAGTGAAATGAAGAAGAACAATCTTTGAGCGACCCCCTTCCGCCATGAATCTCCCGTCTGCCCCGCCGTCCGAGCCCACCGCCCCATGGTTGTTGTCGCGCCGGGAGGCGATCCAGCGCACGGCGCTCCTGCTCGGAGTGGCGATTTCTCCCTCGATCCTGGCGGGGCTGCTGAGCGCGCAAGTCGGCCCGGGCGGGGCGGGGAGCCGGCCGAGTTATCTTACCACACAGCAGCGGGCGACGGCGGGGGCGCTGGCGGAGCGAATCATACCGCGGACCGAGACGCCCGGGGCCGCGGACGTCGGAGTGCCTGCTTTCATCGACCTCATGGTGGGCGAGTTCATGAGCGAGGAGGAGAAAAAGATTTTCCTCGCCGGGCTGGCCGAGGTGGAGGCTAAAAGCATGGCGGCGCATCAGCGGGAATTCGCGCGACTTACGCCGGCGCAGCAGGACGCCCTGCTCAAGGGGGTGGCCGACGCGTCGCAGAACAAGGAGCAGACCTTTTTCTACCAGCTCAAGGAGCTGACGTTGCTCGGCTATTTCACCGCGGAGCCGGTGGGGAAGAACGTGCTGCATTACGACCCCGTGCCGGGACGTTTCGATCCGTGCATCCCGATCTCCGAAGTGGGCAACCGGGCCTGGACGCGATAGGCGCCCCAGGTGGGGCCCGCTCTCCGAGCGGGCTTGGGTTCCAGCGTCAGGCACGCGTTTGCCGCGCGAATCACCCGGGAACCCAGGCCGGCTCGGAGGCTCGTGGACAATGATAGGTGGCACTTTCCAGACAATGATGGGTGACACTTCCTTGGTGGATGCCATGGAAACTCGTTGGTCGAAAAGAAGTCCGAGCTGCATTCGTCAAGGCGCGTTGGAGGGGTGATGAGACGATGA
>JBKJRG010000544.1:0-18383 GCA_046594805.1 Opitutaceae bacterium
TCACCATGAGGCGGTTCATCGCGCCCTTTTGCGATCTGCATCGCAAAAGGCGCAACTCCTCAAAGTGGCTGGTTTTGAATCGACCCTAGCTGGCCGGTTTTAACCGTCCCATGACAGCGGTTGAATCGGATTGGAAGGAGTGGGTTGAATAGAACAGCCATCCCAGTCATCATCCAAATCCAGCCCCGACGGTGTTTCTCAACTGCCGCGAATGCCCCGCAGCAAGATGCACCGCAGACTACCCACCGAAGAATTTGGAAATAACCATACGGCAGGCCGGGGACGAGGGCGAAGAATAGAGTTCCCGTGGCGATTAGCGGAACGAGTATTGATTTCACCACAGTAAAAAGACTTCTCGACTGGGTAGAATGATGGTGATCGCTGAATTTCCCTTTTCGATCGCCCATCTCGTTCAAACAAAAATGTCCGGTGCAGGTGCAGTGGCGTTGCCGGGCTGTAGGAGGAGCGTGATGCGATTCACACGTTGACGCATGGCCATAAGTTCACGAAGGCCAGGTTTTGCGATAAAACCCTTCGCAAACGCCTCGACAAACGTCCGAGCGTTTTTGTCGTTTCCGAGCTCTTCGTGTGCGGCGATAAAAGCGATAACGGCATCCGGCTTTAGTTTTTTGTGCCGCAATAAGTCGTTCAGCCTCTTGCGTAGCCCGCGCCGATATTTTGTCTCCCGTTTGGGTGAATTTATGTCGCTAAATTTCGCGGTCATTTGTGAGGACGTTGGGCAGCGGGGAACGCTAACCTGAACGGACTCCCGATGGTCGCAACCAAGATCGCCCCACATGAGCGCGTCGTGCCACAAAAATGGAAAACGAGATTCTGTCGATCACGGCAACCCGTTTTCAAGATTGCAGGAGCAGCGAAAAGAACGCATTTTCAACAAGTGCAAGACCTGCGCGAATGCTACCGGATTCTTGATGTTGCCCCAGAGGCATCTCTGGAAGATGTGAAGCGCGCTTACCGAGAATTGGTCAAGGTTTGGCACCCAGATCGTTTTGTTCACGATCCAAAATTACAAATAAAGGCACAGGAAAAATTGAAGGTGATCAATTCTGCGTTCGAACGGATTTGCTCACGCGGACCAACATTCGGAGCTCGTGGCACAAGCGGGTCGCCCGACCCACAAACGACGCGGCAGAACGAAACGCCGCCGCAACCGCCGCGGCCAACGACACCAAGCCGGCCAGAGGCCAACCCGAAGCATAGTTTCGGGCAGATTGCGGTTGCGGTTGTCCTCATCGCCTTCGCGGGGATGATATTTCTCGCGAGGGATCGTTCGCGGCAATCAAGAGTTGCGAATCAACATGCCGGCCCCCAGCCGACAACATTTCAGACACAGCAACCGCCTACAGCAGCACAGTCGGCGAATGCCTTTCTTGGCGCTGATGTCGCACAACGGGAAACCGGCGGAAAAGCCCCTGCAGCGCCAAGTTTGACGGATTCAAGAAGGGCAGAACTAACGGCACGCGGTATTTTCACCATCGGATCGACGAAAGATGAAGTGCTGGCCGTCCAAGGAACACCGAACGAATTTACCGACTCCGTTTTCACTTACTCTTATGGATCCAAAGTGTTCTTCCGAGAAAATCGCGTAACGTCGTGGAAAATGGGGCCGGTCAATCCGCTAAAGGCTAGGTTGCTGCCAGCAACCGACATTGGAACCCCTGAGTTCATTACGGTTGGCTCGACCAAGGACCAAGTTTTGGCCGTTCAAGGGACGCCAGATGAATTCACCGACACTGTCTTCACTTACTCTTACGGCTCCAAAGTGTTTTTCCAAGACAACCGCGTAACGTCCTGGAAAATGAGGCCGGTCAATCCGCTGAAGGTAAGATTGCTGCTCACCCCTGTTGCTGTCGCCCCTGAGTTCTTCACGGTCGGCTCGACCAAGGACGAAGTATTGGCCGTTCAGGGAACGCCAGATGAATTTACGGACACGGTTTTCACCTATCCATATGGCTCGAAAGTTATCTTCCATGACAACCGTGTATCGTCGTGGAAAACAAGTCCAGTGAACCCGCTAAAAGTTAAGCTTGGAAAATAAGGGAAGGCAGGAAAGCAACGAGGGGACTCGACCGCGCGAGGTGTCATCATCGCCAGCCACCAATTGCGGACAGCTTTGCCAATGCCTCTGTTTGCTTCGTGAACGCCAAGTGCGTGTAACGCGCATGCGCTTCGTCAGTGTCGTGGCCCGCGAGCGCCTTTCGCACGTCGGCGGAAATGTCTGCGTTTGCAAGCCGTGAAACGAACGTGTGCCGCAAGCTGTGAAAACTCTTGGTGCGCACCTGCCGCCCCCGGCCCTTCTTCTCTCGCCCCACGGGCGCGATCACCTCGGCACGTTGCATCAGGCGGCCAAATTCATTGGACAGGCCGCCGTTGCGGCCCGTGATGCGACCGTGCAGCGACGAAAAAAAGCGGCTGTTTGCCGACCGCAGCGGGCAACGACGCGAGAAACGCGCGAAGCTCGCGGGTCATCGGCTGCACGAGTGGCTTGTCGGTCTTCTCGGACGTGACGCTCAAGGTGCTCGCCGCCATGTCCGCGTGTTTCCATGTTACCGGGCCTGTGTGCTTGCCGCCCCTCCCGTCGCCTTTCAGGCGTCGAGGTAGCCATTCAGGGTCTCCCGGACGGACGGCGTTTCAGTATCTCGCCCGTCGTCTGCTCCATCAATTCGCGGAACACCTTCACGCTGGCGGCCTGGGTTAGCTCACCCGCCCGCGCCTTCGTCGCCGAGTCTTCCCAAGTCAGCGCGACTTTCAACGCGTCCCGGTGCGCGGTTTTCTTTGTCGAGCGCATTACCACGCGGCCCGTTGAGTCGCGAAATTTTCCCATCCAATATGGCGATCAGGGCTTTTGACAGAGGCACGGCATGACTGAAAAACACAGACCAGAAATGGCCGAAAAAAGTTCTACCTGTCACCCTTGTTTTTCCATGTTCACTAAAAATCCTGTTGTTGATCATGAACCTGTAAGACACCCGTGAACGGAGGGGATAGAAACCGCCGCTCCGTCCGAGCCTCAGAATTGCTCGGACATCGCGACCGCCTTCAGCAGCGCGGACGCCTTGCTGATTGTCTCCTGGTATTCGGACGTCGGCACCGAGTCCGCGACAATGCCTGCGCCCGACTGAATGTGAATCTGGCCGTTCTTGAGCAACGCGGTGCGCAGCATGATGCAGGTGTCCATGTTGCCATCATAGCCGACATAGCCCAGCGCCCCCGCGTAGAAACCGCGCTGCGAAGGCTCGAATTGGGCGATGATCTGCATGGCGCGAATCTTCGGCGCGCCTGAGACCGTTCCTGCGGGAAAGGTGGCGCGCATCAAATCGTAGGCCGTTTTGCCGGGGGCGATCTTACCTTCCACCTGCGACACGATGTGCATCACGTGCGAGTAGCGCTCCACCACCATCATCTCCGGTACTTTTACGCTGCCAAAGCGGCACACCCGCCCGATGTCGTTGCGCGCGAGATCGACGAGCATGAGGTGTTCGGCGCGTTCCTTCTCGTCGGCGAGCAGCTCCTTTTCCAGGGCAGCATCTTCCGCGGGCGTGGCGCCGCGTTTCCGGGTCCCCGCGATCGGGCGGATCTCGACCAGGCCGTCGGTCAGCCGCACATGCACTTCCGGGGACGCGCCCACGATGGAAAAATCGCCGGCTTCCAGGATAAACATGTAGGGCGACGGGTTCACCGTCCGCAGCGCGCGATAGAGATCAAGCGGCGACTTGGTGAACGGGCGGGTGAACCGTTGCGAGGGCACGAACTGGATGATGTCGCCCGAGCGGATGTACTCCTTGCCCGCCTCGACCACCCGTTCGAAGTTCGCCTGGGTGAAGTTGCCCGGAGGCACGGTGAGTTTCGGCGGGTCAACCAGCGGAGCGGGTGCCAGCCCGCGCGGCTGGCGCAACAAGGCGTACAGCTCGGACAACTCCGCCACGGCGGCGTCGTAAGCCTCGGCAGCGGCTACAGCGCCGGGGGCTCGAACGTGCGCATTCACGCACAAGCGAAGGGTCTGCTTCGCCCGATCAAAAATCAGGAGCGAATCGGACAGCATGAAGTAGAGCAGGGGCGTGCCGAGCTCGTCCTTCGCGGCCCTCGGCACGGTGGGCTCGATCCGCGTCACGTATTCGTAACCGATGAAACCCACCGCCCCACCGGTGAAGCGCGGCAGCCCGGGCACGGCCACCGGCCGGTAACCACGCATCTCCTCCTCGATCAACGTAAGCGGATCATGCGGGGTCGGGATGGTTTCGGTGGGCCTGCCGGGTCGGCGGATCTCGGTCGTGTCCGGACCGCAGGCAAAAACTTTCCGCGGTCGGCAACCGATGAAACTGTAGCGCGAAAGATTTTCCCCGCCCTCGACCGACTCGAGGAGGAAGGAGGGACCGGCGGACTTCAGTTTGGCGTAGGCCGAGACGGGTGTCTCGAAGTCCGCCATGAGATCCGTGTAAACGGGAATGACATTCCCCTGGGTGGCGAGGCTCGCAAAAATTTCCCTGCTGGGGTGAATGTTCATTCGTCCAAACGTGGTTAATGCGTGCCGGCCTTTGGCGCGGCAAGGCGGAACGGGGGACGCGCCGCACAGTAATGGTCGGCAATAACGAGACTCTGAGCGGGCGGCGCGGCCCCCGTTCTGGGTCTCGAGTCTTGGGTTTTGGGTCTTGGGTTGGCGCGATTCGTGAGGCGATGTCCTGAATACACCCACGACTTGCCGCCACCCAAGACCCAAGACCCAAGACCCGAGACCCGAGACCCAAGACTCTGAGCCGGCCGCCGGATTATTCCACCGTTACCGACTTCGCGAGGTTGCGCGGCTTGTCGACATCGCAGCCGCGCTCGACCGCGATATAATAGCTGAGGAGCTGGACGGGAATGGAGGCGACAATCGGCAGCACGGCTTCATGGCACTCCGGGATCGGAATGACCTCGTCGGCCAGGCCGTCGGGGAGCTCGCAGCCTTCGGTGATAATGGCGATGACCGGGCCCTTGCGCGCTTTGATCTCCTGCATCGAAGACATGACCTTGTTGAACATTTCGCCCTTGGTCACAAAAAACACGCTCGGGCACTTCTCACTGATCAGGGCGATGGGGCCATGCTTCATCTCCGCCGCGGGATAACCTTCCGCGTGGATGTAGGAAATTTCCTTCAGCTTCAGCGCTCCCTCGAGCGCGATGGGGAAGAGCGAGAGCCGGCCCAGGAACAGCATGTCGGTGTACTGCGCAAAACGCTGGGCGATCGCCTTGATGTGCGGCGCCTGTTCGAGCGTCTTGCGCACCATCCCGGGCGCGCCTTTCAAGGCGGTGACGAAGGCCTGGCCATCGCTGAAACTCATGTCGCGCATCCGTCCAAGATAGAGCGCCATCATCGCGCCGAGGAGGAGCTGCGAGGTGAATGCCTTGGTCGAGGCTACTCCGACCTCGGGGCCGACGTGCTGGTAAATGCCGCCATCCGCCTCGCGGGCGATGGTCGAGCCCACCACATTGTTAATCGCGAGGACCTTGTACCCCTTGCGCTTCGCTTCGCGCATGGCCGCGAGGGTGTCGATCGTTTCGCCGGACTGGCTCATCACGAAGAAGAGCGTGTTGCGGAACATCGGAGTGTTCCGGTAGCGGAACTCCGAGGCGTAATCCACCTCCACCGGCAGCCGCGCGAAACGCTCGATCAGGTGCTCGGTCACGAGGCAGGCATGCCAGGCCGTGCCGCAGGCGCAGAACATCAGCCGGTCGATGTTGCGAAACTCCGCGGCGGAGATGTTCAGCCCGCCAAACTGCGCCGTGCTGCTGTCCTCGGAAAAACGGCCGCGCATCGCATTCTCGAGCGCCGCGGGCTGCTCGAAAATCTCCTTCTCCATGAAGTGGGCGTGCCCGTTCATCTCCGCGTCGGTGATCGACCACGTGACCTTGTCGATCACGGCGGTCACGTCGTCCTGGCCGAGCGTGGTGATGGAAAAATTATCGAGCGTGAGGTGCGCGATCTCGTTGTCCTTGAGATAAACCACGTTTTGCGTGCGGCTCACGATGGCCGCGACATCGCTGGCCACGAGGTTCTCGCCGTCGCCGACGCCGATGATCAGCGGCGAACCTTTGCGGGCCGTGACCAGTTCGCCGGGCGCGTCCAGGCCCATCACCACGATGCCGTACGTGCCCTCGACGTGCCGGAGGGATTTGCGGATGCTTTCGACCAGCCGGCTTTCGTCCGCCACCGGGCGTTCCTTCGCGTAGTGGTAGGCGATGAGGTTGCACAGCACCTCGGTGTCGGTCTCCGAGGCAAACGTGAAGCCCTTGCCCAGGAGGAATTTCTTAATCCCCGAATAATTCTCGATCACGCCATTGTGGATGAGCGCGATCTTGCCGTCGCTGCTGACGTGGGGATGGGCGTTGGCGTCGGTGACGCCGCCATGGGTCGCCCAACGCGTATGACCGATGCCGTAGGTGCCCGTCAGTTTGTGGCGGGTCAGTTCCTTCTCGAGGTTAACCACGCGGCCGATCTTTTTCGCCACCTCGAAACGGCCGCCCTGGAGCACGGCTACGCCCGCAGAGTCATAGCCCCGGTATTCGAGGCGCTTGAGCCCCTCGATGATGAGGGGAGCTGCCTTTTGTTTGCCAACGTAGCCGACGATGCCGCACATGGAGAGAGTGAGTTTGTTTTGCGATTCGAGAGGGAAAAATTAGCCGCTGCCGGATGACGCATCAAGGATAGACCGGTTGCGATGAGAACGTCTCATACTCCAGCCGGCGCATCGCATGATTGACGTAACCTCCAGCCAGGACGGTCGCGGCGGCGGCGGCGGCGGTGAAGCCGAGGCCGTACCAGCGTTCGTCAACCATCAGTCCCGCCACCGTGACGACCAGGTTCACGAAAGCGAACGCGCCGCAGCACACCAGCGCGGCTGTCAGCCGGTCGAGATAAAACAGCACGGTGAGCAGCCCGAGAAAGAGCACGAGCAGGCAGACGCCGAGCAGCGTGAATTGGAAGACCAGCGTCTGCACCGCGCCCAAGCCGAGCCCCTGCAGCAGCCGCTCCGCTCCGACGATCAGCGCGAGCGTGACGGCGCCCTGGAACTTCACAAGCCGCGCGAGTCCGTCACGCAACGCATCCACCATCTCGGCCTTGGTGCGCGTGATCTCGCGCAGCGTGCCCTTCTCGATCACCAGCCGGAAAAATTCCGTGTAGCGTCCGGCGAACGTCGTCTCAAGCGTCAGCAGGAACACCGCCATGCCCGGCGCCACCGACAGAAAACTGAGGAACACCGCCTGGTCGTAGAGCGGCGAGGCGTGCAACGCTCCGGCGATGCGATGACCGTGTGGCGAAAACCACCAGTGCAGCGGCTTGTCGATCCAGATGCCCAGGTTGTAGACGAGCCCGCATGCCGCCAGCGCGCGGTGGCGTTTGAAGTAGGCGAGGAAGGCGAAGCTCGGCGCGGCGGCCGTGCCGAACTCCGCGAAAATCACGCGCAGGATCGCGAGCAGCAGCACGATTTGACCGAGGAGAAACCCGCTCATCGTGCCGCTGATGCCGGCGACGCGCGAGAGCAGCCAGGCGGCGGCGAAACTCACGGCGTAGCCGAGCGCGAAACAGCGGAGCACCGCCCCGTAGTCGCGCACGGCCGTCAGATAGACGGCGCCGATCCAAATCGCCGAGACGATCATCAGCACGCCGGCGGCGGCGAATTGAAACAGCGGTGGCGCCGGCACGAATCCGACGAAGAAGACCAGCCCGAGCACGGCGTTCACCGCGACCACGAGCGCCAGCCCGCCGAGCAGCGACGGAAAAACTTTCTCGTCCTGCTTTCCGAACACGCAGTCGGCCGCGTAACGCGACAGGAGCAGTTGGAGCGGTCCGGTCGCGACGAGCGAGAACGCAAAGATGTGCGTCACCGCGACGAAGAACACGTCGAGATCCTTCGCGTCGCCCGCGCGCGCCAGCACGACACCGAGCAGCGCGAGCGTCACCATCGAGAGCACCCACGGTCCGCTCCCGATCAGCGCGGCGTAGCCGTAGGCCTGCAGGCTGCCGGCAAAGGTGCGCTGCTGCATGAGCTTCGTGAGCTGAAAACCGATGCCGGCCATGGTCAGCGTGGTCCGTTGGGTTGTTGATTTGCAGCAGCCGGCGTGAGGAGGCCGGCGTCCGCGCCGCCCGCCTCGTTGCCTCGGCTGCCCCCACGGCGCCATTCCGCCCACGCATGGTCCGTGTAGAACCGGCGGTATTTGCCCATGATTTCCGCCTGACGGTAATGGCGCTCGGCCCGGGTGCGGCCGGCCTGGCCCATCGTCAGCAGATTCTCGGCCGATGAAATCACGCGCAGCACGGCTTCGGCCGTATCGAGCGGCGAGCAGATCTTCGTCAGCAATCCGGCGCGGCCGATCGCCTTGTCGTCGGGCGTGCGACCGAAGATCAATTCGCGACACGCGCCGACGTCGGTGGCGACGCACGGCACGCCCGCCGCGAACGCCTCGAGGATTATCAACGGCAGGCCCTCGCTGATGCTGGTCAGCAGGCAGACATCGAGGCCCGCCAGAATTTCGCGGACGTTTTTCGGGCCAAGGAAAAACACCTTCTTTTCGAGGCCCATCAGCGTCACCATCTGCTTGCACTCCTCGAAATAATCGGGGTCCTCCTCGGTCGGCCCGATGAGGTGAAACACCGCGCGCGGCTCGCGCGCCACCACGGTGCGCGCGGCGCGAATCAGCGTCTTCACATCCTTGATCGGCACGACGCGGCCGATGAAGCCGACGACGATTTCGGCGCCGAGCCCGCCGGCGAGACGACCGCGGCGCTGCTCGCACGCCGCGCCGAATTTCGTGGGATCGATGCCATTCGGGATGACCTCGATCCGCCGCGCCTCCGCGCCGAATTCGATCTGCAGGTAGGTGTTTCCCTCGAAGAGCGACACGATCCGCTGGGCGCCGGCGTAAGACACTTTGCCGAGAAACATGAACAGGTTAATCCAAAGCTGCTTGAACGCGCCCATGCCTTCGCCGAGGTCGAAGTAGCGGTTCGGCGGATCGTAGATCCAAGTGGCCTGGCTGATTTCGGCGATGCGCTCCTTCGTGTAGATGCCGTGTTCCGTGAGGAGGAAGGGGGTGCCGTGGCGCCGCGCGGCGACGGCGCCGAGCAGGCCGGCGTAGCCGGTCGAAACGGCATGATAAAGCCGTGCCGGCGGAAGCTGGTGGCGCGCCCGCAACGCGGTCCACACCGGCAGATGGACGAATCGAACCGCCCAGAAAAAATCGATGAACGACTCCTCCGGCGCGAAGCGTTCGCACGCCTGGGTGAGCAGACTCCACGCCGCATCATCGCGGCAGAGATTGCCGAATGTGATCCCGTGACCTGCCGAATCGATCGCGTCGAGCGCATCGATCGCGTGCCAGAAGGCGCTCATGCGCTCGTCGTCGTTCGCGGCAAAGTAGAAGGCGCGCAACGCCTCGTAGAGCGGCGCGCGTCCGGCCGCGCCCGACGGCGCCGGAATCATCTCCTCCGGCGGCAGCCGCTCGAACAGAAACACCTCCGTGATCGACACCACGTTGGGCGGCGGGGTGTAGCGCTTTTTTTTCGCCTGCTCGCGCGTGCTGCCGAGGAAGCAGAGCGCGAACGTCACCTCCGGCAGCTCCGTCACGATCTGGTGCACCCAGGACGACACGCCGCCCTGCACGTAGGGGTAGGTGCCTTCGAGCACGAGGCACACGTCGGCGATTTTTTCCGCGTCGGCCGGGGTGCTCATGGTGCGGCGACGGTCTGGCCGGCCCAGAATTTCGCGACCTCGTCGATGCGCGGGTTGAAGAACCGGCCCCGCGCAAACGTCGCAAAGAGCGCGCGCAGCCCGGGCCAGTTGCCCTCGAGAAACGCGAGCTCCATGCGCCACGGCAGGAGATGCTGCGATTCGAGCTGCGCGGGATCGAGCCGCGCGTGCCAGCGCCGCGCGGTCGCGGCGTCGCGCGCGCGCAAGGCGTAGCGCAGCCCGAGAAACGCGATCTCGCGATCGTCGGGCGCGGCGGCGGCGGCGCGTTCGAGCAAACCGAGCGCCTGGGCCAGATAGTGGGCCGCCGTCTCGTCGTCGCCGGCGACGTCGAGGTAGACCAGCTCGAAAAACTGCTCCGCCAGCCGCCGCGCCGGGAGCGCGGCCGCGGGATTCTCGCGGAGCTGCAGCGCGAGTTCCTTGAGGCCGCCCTCGAACCGCTCGAGCATCGTGCTCAGGATGTTTTGTGCGTAGATGCGCACCTGTTCGTCGCTGTCCTGGAGACCTTTTCGCAGCAGCGGAATCGCCATCTGCGGATCGAGTTCGCGCAAAGCGAGGACGGCGTTGCGGCGCAATTGCGTGCGCGGGCTCTGCAGGATTTCCACGATGGATTGCCCGGCGGAGCCGGCGGGGAGCGAGTCGCTCCATTCGGCCTGCGGCTGCTCGTTCCACACGACGTAGCGCTTCCCGCTGCGATCCTTCGGTGGCCGGCGAAGCACGAGCACCAGCGCGAGCGCCGCGGCGAGCCCGATCACGGGAAACACGAGGGCGCAACTCGCCGGCAGCCACCAGGCCGCGCGTTGAGCCGGGGGCAGGAACCACGTCACACCGAAGCCCCACGCGAGCGCGCCGGCGACGTGCGCGAGCACGCTCGGAACGGCGCCGCCCTCCCGCCGCAGCCAGATCAGAGCGACGGCGTGCAGCGCGGCGCCCAGGATCAACGCGAAAGCGCGCCTGCGGTTCATCGGCGCGGCGCCTCCCCGGCGCCATCGATCTCCTGCATCAATTGCGGGACGTCCTCGGCCTGCCCAAACTCGATCCGGCGGACGACGACCTCGACCGGCCAGGGCCCGCTTTGCCGGAGAAACTGCCGGCAGCGCTCGGTGAAGATCGCCGCTCCGCGCTCGCCCACGAGCGGCAGCAGCACCGCGAGATGCGGATACGCTCGCCCCAGTTCCGCGGCGTAATCGCCGGCGCGCGCGGCGCCCAGGAGCGTCTGTTCGAATCGACTTTGGAGCTCCGGCGCCGCGCCGGGCAGCTCGAACACCACGACCGACGAGGGCAGCCGGTGCCGGCGATAGGCTTCAAGCGCGAGATGCAGCAGGTGTTGAAAATGCACGCGCGTGAAGACGCGTTGATTCTCGCGGGCGGCCACGATCCGGTAGCGGCCGGCGGCGCCCGCGGCGAGGTCGAGCACTTCTCCGGCCCAGTCGCACACCAGGGCGATGAGGTTGGCCGTCTGCGGCGTAAACGTGATGAACGGCAATCCGGTCACGACCAGCAGGGCGCACACGCGGCCCTGCGCATCGCCCAGCGGAGCGGCGAGCAGCACGCGCTCGCTGTCGGGCGGCTCGCGCTGCTGGAGCAGATCCGGCAGGGTGACGAGCGAGGCGCGCTCGAGGGCGAGCCGCGCCACGACACTTTCCGACCGCGGCAGGCTGGCCGGCAGATTCGCTTCCCGGCCCATCACGGCGAGGCGCGTCAACGGTTCGTCGCCAGCGCCGACCGCATAGAGCGCGGCGTCGGCGAGGCGCACCTGTCGCTTGAGAAAATGCAGGACCGCCGCGGGCAAGTCCTCGCTCGTGGTCGCATAAAGCCGGCGCAGCTCCGCATCGAGCGTGCTGACCTCGCCATCGCGGGCCGCGACGCTGCGGTCGAGCTCGTCCTTGACGCCGCGCAGGTAGCGCACGTCCGCATCGAGCCGCCGCACGGAGGTCTGGAGTTTTTCGAGCTGCGCTTCGGCTTGCGCGCGTTCGCGGAGAAACCAGCCGAACAACTCGCCGCTCAACCCGCCGGCGAAGAGGAAGCTCACGTGCAGGAAAGTCGTGGAGGTGAGCGCGGCGCGGAGCGAGGGCGCGCCGGCCGCGACCTGTTCGGTGGCGACCAGCAGGCTCGTCGCGGCACCGGCCAGCAGCCCCACGGCGAAACCGTAACGGCCGCCCAGCAGCAGCGGCACGAGCAGATAGGGCGACGGGTTGAGGTTGGTCCAGCCGAGGTGCGCGCGATCGAGCACGAGATTGGCGCCGACGACCACGGCGGCAAGCACCGCGGTGTCGATGAGGACGGACTTCGGGCGGAGGGCGTCGCGCCAGGTCATGGCAGGCAGCAAGGAAGGGAGCGCTTGGCCGTGGCAATGCGGTTCATTGGAGCGGCAAGGCGGTTCACCGTGGCAGCCTGGGCAACGGGGCCGGCACGAGGTGGGTCGCGAAAAACAGCCACGCCTTCGGCGGACAAACCTCGTTGCCTCGGCTGCTGCTGCGCGGCGGGAGTTTCGACTGCATCGTAACGCTCAGCGCGAACCGCCGCGCAGGCGGCGCAGGCGGTTGCCCGTCACCGGCAGCTCTTGCACGAGGGTGCGCACGGTCTTCCGGCCGGCGGAGGTGAGGGAGGCGAAGGCGTATCCAACATTTCCGCTCGTGCCCTGCCAGAGCGTCTGGCCCGTCGCGGCGTCGACCAGCCGCAACGTGATGCCCACGGCCGGGTCGCCGGCGAGGTCGGTCTTGTAGCGATATTCGTGGACGGTGCCGATGAGGAGGTGCGTGGCGTTCGCGCTGCGGGCGAGTTCGGCGTAGCGCCCGTCCGGCCCCTGCGCCTTGTCCGCCGCGGTCTTGATCGACAACTCCTCGGTCTGAAAAAGCGAGATGCCGGCTTCGACCAGCGCGCTGCCGGTCATCTCGGTCAGGGCGCGGCCCGCGTGCTCGTCATCGGTCGCGTTCACGAACGGCGGCAGGAGCAACCGCTCGACGCGGATCGTGCCGCTCGCCGGGCCGCCGTGGTGGACCACCGTGGCGCAACCGGCGGCGAGGAGCAGGAGACAGGCGGCGAGGATTCGATTCATGGCTGAAAATGGAACGGTTTCGGTCAATGGAAAGAGCGGACAAAAAAACTCGCGAGGGCCGCGGCCGAACCGGCGTTGCTCGCCCCGGCGCTGGAGGTGTAACCCGCCTCCGCGGTCAGCTCGATGCTCTTGCGCGGACGAAACGTCAGCGCGAGCCCGACGTTCCACCCCGTCGATTGAAGCTCGAAATCGTAATCCAAGCCCGCAGTCAGGCGGTAAACCCACGCATCGGCAAGGTTGTCCGTGACAAGCACGCCGGCCCCGTGCCGGTTGATCCGGCGGCTGATGAGCGCGGCGACGATCGCGTTTTGCACCGGCGCGCCCGCGGCGGGGTCGGCGATCGGGGCGGCGAGGCCCGGATCGATCGACGCGGCATTCCCGTAGGAAAACGCCGCGAGCGATCCCCGGTAGCCGACGGCGACGCGCGGACCCTGCCGCCACACGGTCCGATCCAGATTCACCTCCAGCCCGGTGCCGCGACCGAGCCGTTGCCCGCCGACGCGAATCTCGCGCGCGTTCCACCGCCCGACGAAAGCGAGATCCGCTTCGAGCAGCCAGTTGACGACGAGGCTGGCGCGGTGCTGACGACCGTCGAGCGCCTCGACGGCGAGGCTGTCGGTCGCGCGCTCGTGGTAGGCGACTTCAAACGTCAGCTCGCGCTCCTTCCCCATCACCAGGTGGACGCGTCCACCGGCGAGCAGCCCTTCGCGCGACGCGCCGAGCAGCACATCGGTGCGCCAGCGACGATCGTAAGTGGTCGTGAGCGAGGCGGCCGCCTCCGCGCGATCGGCGCGGGCGGCGCGCAGGCCCGGCGCGGGGTCCAGTGCGATTTCGTCGCGCGCGTAGCGTTCCTCGAGCCAATGCCGGTCGCTGAGGTGCTGGGCGTTGGTCGCGACGTAACGCCGGACGTGCGCGCGATCCAGCCGGGTTTCCGCGGCAGTCGCCTCCCACCGCGGGAGGTGCCGGCGGTAAAGTCCGTCGAGCACGCTGCGCACGCTGTTCCGCAACTCGTCGCCGAGCGCGTGGTGCCGGAGCAGCTCCTGATACGACAGCATCGCGCGATGCCAGTGGCCGGCCGCATAAGCCGACGCCGCGAGATCGGTTTCGTAGGGGTATTTGCGCTGGGCGAACTGCTCGCTCTTCAACTCGCGCAGCACGCGACTCGCCTCGGCGAACTCCTTCGCGAGGTAGTGGCCGGCGCCGAGGAAATAGCGGCCCTGGTGATCGCCGGGATAGTAGGAGAGGTAGCGCCGCGCGATCTGCAGGGTCGCCGCGGCGTCCTTCTGTTCCGCATACATCGACGCCAGCACGAGCAGCGTCTGGCGATCGCGCTCGTTCTCGGCGAGAATCTGCGTGGCGAGCGCCTCGGCGACCTTGGGTTTGTTCAGCCGCGCATAGAGATAGACGAGCTGCCGCCGCTCCTCGATCGGCAGCGTCGTGGCGCGGGCGAGCACGTCGGCGTCCGGCAGAAACGCGAGGGATTCGGTCGCGAGCAACGACACGCCCGTCGCGAGGAGAAACATCAGGACGAAGCGGGTCATGGTGTCGTCGCTTGCGACGCGATTTGCGCCTGCAGGCGGCGGAGCGCCTCGGCATAGGCGCGCTTCGCGCCCGCGCGATCGCCCCGGGTAAGCCGGATGTCGCCGAGCGCGCTCCATTCGGTCGCCGGGGCGCTGCGCCGCGCGGCGAGGTAGGCGACCTGGTAGCGCTCGGCCGCGCGGTGATCGCCCGCGGCCTGCGCGATGTCGGCGGCCAGCCGCAGGATCGGCGGCGTGGGTTCGCGCAGCAGCGGCGCGAGCAGGGCCTTCGTGTCTTTGGCGCGCCCGCGCAGGAAAAGCACGCGCGCGAGGTCCGCGGTGCGCTCCGGGTCCTGCGGGCGCGCGGCGAGCAGCTCGCGCCACAACCGCTCCGCCTCCGCATACTCGCGCATCCCCTCGCGGGCGCGCGCCAGGCGCTCGCGCACGCTCTCGTCGCTCGCGACCGCGTCCGCGAACGGCGTCGCGAGGAAATCCCGCTCGGCCGCGGTATCGTTGTTGAGCCGCATCGTTTCGAGGAAGAGCGCCGTGGCGGCGGGATCCTCGCGCAGGCGCGGGTGCGCGGCCAGCGTCGTTTGCGCGCGCGCGAAGTCTTTGCTGGCCGCGAAAGCGATGGCGAGCTGGAGTCGCAGTTCGTCGCTGCCGGGCAGTTTGCGCAGGCCTTCATCGAGCGCGGCGCGGCGCTGGGCGGAGTCGCCGCTGACTTCGTGGCCGTAGGCGAGCATCAGGTAATCGCGTGCGCTCGGCTCCGCCGCCTGCGCGATGCGCAGCCGGAGGCCGCGCACCAGTTCGTCGTAGCGGCCGAGCGATTCCGCGAGACGCGTGTAGGGTTCGATGATGTCTTCGCCGGGCGAGTGGCGCGCCAGGTCCGCATAAAGCGCGAGTGCCTCGATGTGCCGGCCCTGCAACACGAGCACGGCGGCAATCTCGCGCCGGACGACCGGATCGCCGGGGCGGGCGGCGTCTCCCCGCCGCAACCACGTCTCTGCGTCGTCGAAGCGATTCAGGCCGGTCAGCAGGCGCGCCAGCTCGATCATCACGTCGACCGAGGCGGGTTCCGCCGTGAGATAACGTTCGTAATAGTCGCGCGCCTGTTCATAGCGCCCCTGCGTCACTTCCAGCCGGGCCAGATGGAGCGTATAGTCGCCACGGTTCGCGACGGGCACCACCCGCTCCAGCACGGCCACGAGTTCATTGTCGCGATAGAGCCCGGGGTTCAGCGCAATCAGCCGGTCGAGCGCCGCCAGGTCGCCCGCGCGCGCGACCTCGAGCCAGGCATCGAACGCCGCGCCGGGCGCGCCGGACCATTCGAGAATTCTTGCCAGCTCGCGCCCGTCGTTGCCGTCGCGCGCACTCAACGCGGCGGCCTGCCGCGCGATTTCGGCGGCGACCGCCGGCTGGCCCGCCGCCACCAGAAGATCGCGCAGACGGCGCAGCGCCGCGAGGTCGCGCGGATTCTTCTCCAGATGGCGCTGGTAGATCGGGACGGCCTCCGCCGGAGCGCCGGCCTGGAGCGCGACTGTGCCGAACTCCTCGACCGCCGCGGCCCCGGCCACAAGGTCGGGCTGGGCGGCGAAGCGCGCCCGCAGCAGCGTCAGCGCCTCGCGACTGCGGTTCAGCGCGCGGAGCAATTCGAGCCGGCGCTGCGTGACCGCAGGCGACAGGTCTTCTCCGAGGGCGGCCAGCGCGGCGTCCGCCCGGCCGGCGAGCTGCCAGAGTCGGGCCAGCTCCAACGCGTCCGTCGGCGTGCGATTCGCCGCCGGCTGGCCCGCCGCGAAAACCTCGGCGGCCGTCGCCTCCTGGCCGGCGGCGAGCGCGGCCCGCGTAAAATCCTCCACCAGCCAGGCGCGTTGCCGGTCGGGAGCGCGCGAAAAATCCGGGGCCAGGGCGCTCCACGCTGCCGCCGGATCGCGCAGACGCGCAATCGACGGTCGGAACTCGAAAAAAATCGCGTCGGCAAAACGCGATTCGCGCCACGCGCCGAGCGCGCGCCGCCAGTAGCCGTCGAGCGCCGGCGGGTCGTCGGGCGGGAGTTCGCGCCGCGCGAGTTGCAATTCAAGCAGCCGGTAGCGGTCCGCCGACTGCGCGCGCTTGGCGGGCGAGACCTTGTCGAACTGCCGCCGCGCCTCCTTCGTCTGGCCATCGCGCAGCAGATTGTCGATGAGCTGCGGATCGTCCGGCAGCAGGAAAAAGATGCCCGCCCCGCACGCGATGAGCAGGAGGCCGATTTGCCACCACGGCAGGATCGGTTTCATCGAGGGGATTCCAGTCATGGTGCGTTCAACTCGAGCACGATATCGGCGCGGGCGGGCAACGCGAGCCGCAGCCGGCCCTCCGCGTCGGCCGTGACGGAGCGTTCGCCGCCCGCGCTCGTGAGCCGCACGGAGGCATCCGCGGGGAATCCCGCGAACACCGTTTCCACCGGTCGCGTGTCGCTCACGGAAAAATCCCATTTCGCCGGACCGCGCGCCCGAAACGCGATTTCGCCCGAGCTGCTCTCGAGCCGCGGCACGCCCGCGATCGGTCGCGGAGCCAGCGCGATCGCGATGACCGGCGATCCATCGGTGTGAACGAACGCCTGCCCGCCTTCCGTCGCCCAGCCCGTCACGCCCGGCGACCGCGCGAGATCGATCCGTGCGGCCTGCGCCGCCGGGAGTCGCAGCGTGCGCGAGTCGCCGCGACTGACCACGAGCCAGCGCTCCTCACCCGCCGCGAAAATCGCGGTGTCACGGGCGTCGCGCGCGATCCGGGCGTAATGGGAGAGCGTCAGCGCATGGAGCGGCTGGCCCATCGCCCAGTCGTAAACGGTCTCCAGCGCGCGGAGGGAAGCGGGATAGTCGCCGCTGTAGAAGTGGTAGTAGATGTTCACCGGTTTCAGCCGCCGGGGCTTTTCCGTGAGCGCGAACGTGTCGATGACCTGCGTGAACGTGCCGAAGAGCGGTCCGCGCCAGTTGTTGGTGTACACGTTTTCGTTTTGGTTGGGCGCGAACACCTGCAGCTCGTCGCCCCACGGCACCGCCCGCGGCGCGACCGTGGTGAGCGTGCGGTTGCGCGGGCTGATGATCGTGTCGCCACCGTTGACGTTTTCGAGTCCAAGGCGCCGCGTGAGCGCGATCGCGGCCGGCGGCGGCCGGCAGTTTCCGCTCCAGAGAAAGACGCGCACCTGGCGGCCCGGCGGCGCGAGCCGCTCGTTGATGTAGCGCACCGATCCCTCGATCTCGCGTTCGAGGTCGAGCTTCACGTAGGGCGACTTCAAATCGAGAATCTGCTGATCATAGTAAATCTCTTCGCGGTCGCCCTCCATCCAGAAGAACGGATGCGAAAACGTGTGCGAGGCCAGCTCGACGTGCGGCAGCGCGAAGATCTCCCGCGCGATGGTTTCGAGCACCGCGGAGTCCTCGGCGCGCTGCGTGCGGATCAGCCCGCGGATTTCCGCCTCGATGATCGAAACGGTGACGGGCAGCGGATATTTTTTGAGGATGCGATCGCGGATGATCTCGGCGGAGCGCTGGCCGGCGGCGACGCCGCTGAAGTTCGAAAAGCCGTCGCCGTCGATGTGGCTCACGAGCAGCCGCCGGCCGTCGCGCGTCGTCGTGTCGGGCGCCGGTGCACCGTGGTCGCCGAGGGCGAGCTGCAGAAACGCGAACGGATCGAACCGCCAGAATTCGCGGAAGTCGGCGCGCTGGAAAAAGACGAACGGATCGAGCGCGAGGCCGCCCCATTCGCAGGTGAAAACGGGATCGAAGACCACGGGCCGGCCGGCGGCGGGCTGCGCCTGCAGGGTCAGAATCCTGCGCGCCTCCGCTGGCGCGCGCAGCTCGGTGAAGGCCACCGGCTCGATCGGGAGCACGACCTCGTGATCGAAGATCGCGGGGTCTTTCGTGACGGTGGCGAGCGTCGGCGGCCGGATCGCGGCGGCGCCGCTGCCGCCCAATCCGAAGGCGGCGATGAAGCGGGCCCGTTGCTCGGGATCGCGAAAGGGCAGGCTGCCGAGCACGATGATCTTGCGGCCGGCGAGGCGTTGCGCGCTCAGCCAGTCGACGA
>JBKJRG010000567.1:0-11209 GCA_046594805.1 Opitutaceae bacterium
GCCACGGCTCGTTGGGGAGAAACCCGCCATGCACGAAGACGGTGTTGAGCTCGGGTTCCTCGAAGGTCAGGACCATCGTCTCGAGGTAGCTCCAGTCGTCCGGCCGCAGCCGGGCGATGGTTTCCAGGTCGCCATCCTTGGTGTATTTCTTGTCACCCGTCCGCCGGTGTTTCATCAACCGCAATTCGTGATTCCCCAGCAACGAGGTCGCCCGATGCTCGCGGGCCAGGTCGATGACCTTGCCGCTATCCGGCCCGCGATTGACCAGATCTCCCAGCAGGACCAGCCGATCGTCCTGACCGAGGTCCAGGCGCCCAAGCAACTCAGCAAACTCGAGGTGGCAGCCGTGGATGTCGCCGATGGCGATGAGGCGGCCGTTCATGCAGCGAGGGGAAGGGGCATCATCAGGGTGGCGCGTTGGCACTGCGAGCCCTGCACAGCGCGGGCTGGCACTCCAGCCCATTCGACGAGCTCAGGGCAGTCCCATTCGACCGCCACCGCACTGCGCTTGATCTGCTGGGGGTGGGGCCCGCTCTCCGAGCGGGCCTGGGTTTCTGGCTGAATCGCGGCTCCAAGGAAACGGGGTACGCTGGAACCCAGGCCGGTTCGGAGAACCAGCCCCACCTGCAATCCTACCGTCGGGTCGCGGCGCTGCAAAAGTGCTAGCGTCCGCTTGCGGCGAGAGTAAACAGGGAAGCCTATGGAAATGCATCTGCAGCCGCTTGCGACCACGTGCTTCGTCTCGGGCGAGCCGTTCGTCGAGGGCGCGCGGGTCGCGAGTTACCTCGTGCGTGGCGCCAACCTGGAGATTGTGCGCCACGATGTGCTGGAGACGCACTCCGGGAATTTTGTGCCGGACGGGCATGTGGCCTGCCGCTGGGTGCAGGCCTTCAAGCCGCGCCGCGCCGGCGAGAATGCCGACCGGGCGTTGAAGCTGACCGCGGAGAATCTGTTCGCAACGCTGGCGGATCCGCTGACGGAAGTGACGACGGAGAACACGCGGCTGGTGCAGTTTCTCGCGCTGCTGCTGGAGCGGAAAAAGATTTTGCGACCGAGGGGAAAGACGGCGGATGGCGCGCGCAATGTTTACGAGCACGCGAAAACGAAACAGCGGTTCGAGGTGCCGGTGGGGGAGCTCACCCCGGAGTTTTTTGTCGCCGTGCAGGAGCAGCTCACCGTGTTGGTGGGAGCGCCGAAGCCGAAAGTGGTGCCGCCGGCAGCCGCCGAGCCGCTGCCGGTTCAGGCGCCGTGAGCGCGCGGAAAGTGCGCGGTTTGGAGTTTGGAAGAGCAGCGAAACGAAGCCCCTCGGTATTTGGAGCGGAAAGCCTGAACCAGGCGAATGCCGCTCAACTCCAAACACCAAACTCCAAACCCCAAACTTGTCTTCCGCTACCGCCGCACCGGCACACCCTGCGTCGCGAGGAAATCCTTCACCTGTGCGATGGTGAACGTGCCGAAGTGAAAAAGGCTGGCGGCCAGCACGGCGCTGGCGCGACCGGCCTCGAGCGCTTCGGCAAAATGCGGCAGGGTGCCCGCGCCTCCGCTGGCGATTACGGGCACGCTCACTGCGTCACTCACCGCACGGGTGAGGGCGCAATCGTAGCCGGCCTGCGTGCCATCGGCGTCCATGCTCGTGAGCAGGATTTCTCCCGCGCCCAGCTCAACCGCGCGCGTAGCCCAGGCCACGGCATCGAGTGGGGTGGGGTTGCGTCCCCCATGGGTATGGACCCGCCATGACTTTCCATCCGGCTCCCGCTTGGCATCGATCGCGACGACGATGCACTGCGCACCGAAGCGATCCGACGCCGCGCGAATGAGGTCCGGATCCTTGATGGCGGCAGTGTTGAGCGAAACCTTGTCGGCGCCGCTCCGGAGCATCGCCTCGATGTCCCCGACGGTCCGCAGCCCGCCGCCGACCGTCAGCGGCATGAAGCACTGTTCCGCCGTGGCGGCGACGACATCGTGCATGATCCCGCGATTGTCGCTCGAGGCCGTGATGTCGAGAAACACGAGCTCATCCGCCCCCTGCGCATCGTAAGCCTTGGCGCACTGCACGGGATCGCCCGCGTCACGCAGCTGCTGGAATTTGATGCCTTTGACGACGCGGCCGGCGTTGACGTCTAGACAGGGAATAATCCTTCGGGAGAGCATCTCTCAGAAGAGTTTGGTGTTTGGGGTTTGGAGTTCATGCAGGTGAGCGCTTGAACTTTGAGCCGGTGCGTTCGGAAGTGCGCAGATAGCCCATTAATCCACCAGTGATACGAGTTGTTTCTTCGGCGAGTAAATAGGCAGCGTCGAATTCCACTTGCGTGATGTATTTTCGTCCAGCGCGGTGTACAGCTCGTCTTTCACTTCGCCGGTGGAGCCTTTGGAATGTGAGAGGAACTGAACGAACTCGCGATTCCCTTCGCGTTCAAAGCCCTCTGCCATGTTTGCCGTCACGGATTGCACCGCGCGGCGAATTTGTCCGACCAGAGCGTAATCAGCCGTGAAAAGCCTGGTTCGGGTAAACCCGTATACCATCTGCCTCAATATCCGTCCTTTTTTCCAACATTCGAGATCCTCGAAACGTTCGATGGTGGCCATACGGGGATTAGTAACTCCAAACCCCAAACACCAAACTCCAAACTTGTCCTTCGACTACCCCAAAATTGGGTACGGAGGGACGCCTTCCCCACGCTCACGTATCCAAGTGCGTAACCTCCGGCTCGAAATTTACCGCGAGCCGGTAGACGTGCCCCGGGCGCATGATGAGCGGGTGGTCGCGGGTCAGGTACTGCAGGTAATGGATTTTGCCGTAGTTCGTCCGGTAGGTCGGGTCAGCGCTCACCACTTCGGTCTCCTGCCAGTTCGCCTGGAAATCATCCTTTGCCACGCTGCAGCGATGGCCTTGGGGCCCGAGCGCCAGCGCGCCGCTGACATGGTAGTTCGAATGCGGCGCCGCGATCGCGAGACAGAAACGGAATTTGTCCAGCGTCACCTGCTGCTTCACCGTGTACGCGAACTCCACGCCGATTTTATTTCCCGCAAAGGTCCACTGCACCTTCGCGGTGCCGAGGCCTTTCACGAGCTCCTCCTTGAGATTGATCAGCTCCGGCTGCTCGTAGCGGAAATAAAAGCTGTTGCGCAGGCCGAGACCGGTGACGCAGTTCTTGCCGTAGAATGCGGGCAGGGTCACGTGCTCGCCAAACGTCAGCTCCGGGAGCATGATCGGCAGGTAGACATTGTTCGGCCAGTCGAAGATGCCGGGACAGTGCGGGAAAGGGAGCGAGTCGCTCGTGAGCTTGCTGCCGGAACTGATCAACGGGACCTGCAGGTGGAGGCCGCTCTCGGCGTCGCGATAGAGGAACAGGCCCTGCTCCTTGCGGTTCGATTTGTCGAAGATGACGAAACGACCGGAGGTCCGGACCGCGTCTGTCTTCGGCGCGCCGGCCGGCATTTGCACGGTCTTCGCGAGCCGTGACCACTGGCACAGGTAGCGCGCGGCGTCGAAGTTCGCCATCCGCGTCGTATGGTGCGAGTACGCGGTGCGCTCTTCGTCGCGCAGATCGAGGAAGCCGTGTTCCTGGTCGAGGTAGGTCTCGTAGAAAAACATGAACAGCCGGCGCAGGATGTCGTAGTATTTGACCTTCTGGTCGTCCGCCACCCAGCCGTCGCGCAGGCCCTGCAGGATAAGGCTGATGCAATGCATCTGGCCATACGCGCCGGCCGCGCGCCCGAACGCCCAGCCGAGCCCGTCGTGCCGGACGAGATCCGGCATCATCTTGATGTACTTCTCCGCGTAGGTCCGGAGGGTCGGCAGCTTGCGATCGCGCACTCCGCTGTTGGCGTGCAACTGCAGCGCGGAGCGGACGAACACGAAGGTCATCACGCCATACAAATTGAAATTGCCGCCGAGCCCCTTGGTCGAGTCGTCGAAGAAACCCGCCGAGCTCGTCTGGTTGACGCGGTCGCACATCCGCTCGATCAGGCGTGAGGTCTCGTCTTTCTTGGAGAGCCCGAGGCTGAAACGCGCGACCGCCTTGGCCACGTTGAAGGCCTGCCAGTGGTTGTCGTAATCGCTGCGGTGGAGCAGGGCCTTGTCGATCCGCTCCTGCGTCTCGGTGACGAGCCGCTCCCAGACGGGATTGCGTTCCTTGGACGGACCGAAAGCGAGCAACCCCAGGGCCGCGTAGGCCAGGCCGTTTTCCGCCGCCGGCTCAGTAAACATTTGCGCGGTGATGCAGCGCGCGGCCAAATCGATGAGGTCGTAGCCTTTGAGCGTGGTCTCGCCGGTGGCACGGTAGAATTCTCCGAGAGCGTAGGCAACATGGCCTGGTTCGTCCGCGCGGGCCAATTCGTTATTGGCAGGGAGGACGGTGCCGTCAGGTTGAATCGAGTCGAGATTGTGGCCCAACATCGAACGGGCCATGTCGAGACATTGCTCGGAAAAACTGTGCATGCGGTAGTTTGCTAGTGTCGAAAAAGAGCCCTCCGGCAGAGCCGAAGGAACGGATGAATCTCAGGAGAATTGAAGACGGGGCAAGCGCGAAGCGCGCCGGACCAGAGTTTGGAGTTCGGAGTTTGGAGTTGGATGAGGCTGAAACGGCCTAAAACCCCAAACTCCAAACCCCAAACTCCGAACTACCCGCTCAGCGGGCAATCAGTTTGATGAATTCCGCGTTGGTTTTCGTCTTGGAAAGCCGGGCGATCATCGTGTCCGTGGCCTCCTCGATTTTTTGCTGGACCAAGGCGCGGCGGAAGAAATGGATGCCTTCGAGCGTCTTCGCGTCGATCAGCAGCTCCTCTTTCCGGGTGCCGCTCGCCGCGACGTTGATCGCGGGCCAGAGCCGCATCTCGGCACACTTGCGATCGAGGACGAGCTCCATGTTGCCCGTGCCTTTGAACTCCTGAAAGATCACGTCGTCCATCCGACTGCCAGTTTCGACCAGCACGCTGGCCACGATGGTCAGCGAGCCGGCCTCCTCGGTCTTGCGTGCGGAGGCGAAGAGCTGGCGGGGCCGCTCCAGGGCGCGGACATCGAGGCCGCCGGAGCCGGTGCGGCCGGAATTCTTCGCGGTGTTGTGCGCGCGGGAGAGCCGGGTGATCGAATCGACGTAGAGCACGACGTCGCGCCCGAGCTCGACCAGCCGCCTGGCGCGCTCGATCGCGAGATCGGCGATGCGGATGTGATTCTCGATCTGCTCGTCGTTCGACGACGCCCAGATTTCCGCGAGGGGCACGCTGCGCTTGAAGTCGGTCACTTCCTCCGGCCGCTCGTCCACCAGCAGGATCATGACGTGGCACTCGGGGTTGTTCTCGAGCACGCCGAGCGCCATGTCGCGCAGCAGCGTGGTCTTGCCGGTGCGCGGCGGCGCGACGATGAGGCCGCGGGTGCCCTTGCCGATCGGGCAGAAGAGATCGACCGCGCGCGTGGTGAGCCGCCCATCCTTCATTTCCGTTTTCAGGAACTGGTTGGGCGAAATGGTCGTGAGCGTGGTGAACTCGAACTTCGCGCGCCGCTCCTCGAGCGAGACGCCGTCGACCGACTCGATGAATTTCATCTTCGGGTTCGGGAAGCGCCCGTCGGGCGGGAAGGCGGTGCCGCCCACCATCGAGCCGGTCTTCAGCTTGAAGCGGCGGATGAGCTCCTTCGGCACAAAGGGATCGGTCGGCCGGCGCTTGCCGCCGCGCGCGATGTCGACGAGCTGGCCGTTGCCGCCGCGCTGCAGATCGATGTCGAGCACGCCTTCGACGTGGATCGTGTTCTCCACCGGCGCGGCGCCGGGCAGGTTGCCATCCGCGGGGGCGGATTTTTGGACCGGCGCGTCAGAGGGCGCGGCCACGGGTGACTCCGCCGGGGCGGACGAACTTTTCTTTTCCATACTATGAGGTTGAGGCAGGGCACGTCCCCGTGCTTGACGCTCGAAACTTGCGGCGGGATAAGACTCGCGTGTTGCGCGTTCCCTAACCCAAAAATCCGACACACAGTGCCAGACCAGACGATTACCTCAGTATCCCGGGAACACCGGAAATTCAGGCCTTCGGCCGAGTTCAAAGCCCAAGCCAATCTTGGGAGTGATGCGGCTTACAAAAGGCTCTATGCGGAGTCTGTCAACTCCCCAGAAAAATTCTGGGGCCGGCAGGCCAAGGAACATCTCGTCTGGCGGAAGCCATTCAAGAAGGTCATGAAATGGGAGCCGCCCCACGCGCAGTGGTTCATCGGCGGCAAGCTTAACGTCTGCGAAAACTGCATCGATCGCCACCTCGGCACCGCCCGGGAAAACAAGGCGGCGCTGATTTTCGAGGGTGAGCCAGGCGATGTCAGGACCATCACCTACAAGCAGTTGCACCTGCACGTGTCGCGCTGGGCGAATGCGTTTCAGAACATGGGCATTGGCGAGGGCGATCGCGTGGCGATCTACATGCCGATGATTCCGGAGGCGGCCATTGCGATGCTGGCCTGCGCCCGGGTCGGGGCGGTGCACACGGTGGTTTTCGGCGGGTTCAGCCCTGAAGCGTTGAAAGATCGAATCAACGACTGCAAAGCCAAGCTGGTCATCACGGCAGACGGCGGCTGGCGCCGCGGCAAGGTGATCGAGCTGAAAGCCAACGTGGACAAGGCGGTCGAGAATACGCCCACGGTGCAGACCGTCCTCGTCGTGAAACGCTGCGGCAACGAAGTGAACATGCGCGAGGGCCGCGATGTCTGGTGGAAGGAGGCCTGGGAGGGTGCGCCGAATGTGCACAAGGCGAAGGCCTTCGACTCGGAGCATCCGCTTTTCATCCTCTACACCAGCGGCTCGACCGGAAAACCGAAGGGCGTCCTGCACACGAGCGCGGGTTACCTGCTCGGCGCGAAGATCACGTCACATTACGTTTTCGATCTCAAGGAAACCGACCGCTACTTCTGCTCGGCCGACATCGGCTGGGTCACGGGTCACAGCTATGTCGTCTACGGCCTGCTCGCGAACGGTGCGACCGTCTTCATCTACGAGGGCGCGCCGAATCAGCCCGAGCCGGATCGTTTCTGGCAGATGATCGATCGGCACAGCCTGACGATTCTCTACACCGCCCCGACGGCGATTCGCTCGTTCATGCGGTGGGGCGACAATTATGTCCTCCGGCACCGGCTCGACTCGCTCCGGCTGCTCGGCTCGGTGGGCGAACCGATCAATCCAGAGGCGTGGATGTGGTATCACACGATGATCGGCAAAAAGAAATGCCCGATCGTCGACACCTGGTGGCAGACCGAGACCGGCGCGATCATGATCTCTCCAATGCCCGGCGTGACGGCGACGACGCCGGGCTCCGGCACGCGGCCGTTTTTCGGCGTGGTGCCGATGGTGGTCGACGACCAGGGTGACGAAGTGCCGCGCAACAGCGGTGGCAAGCTCGTCATCACCCAGCCCTGGCCCTCGATGTTGCGCACGCTCTGGGGTGACGACGATCGCTTCAAGAAGCAGTATTTCTCCGAGTTCCCCGCGCACCCGGAATATTATTTCACGGGCGACGGCGCGCGCCAGGACAAGGACGGCTACTTCTGGATCGTGGGCCGGATTGACGATGTGCTGAATGTCTCCGGGCACCGCATCGGCACGGCCGAAGTGGAGAGCGCGCTCGTGTCGCACCCGTCGGTCGCCGAAGCCGCGGCCGTGGGCCGGCCGGACGAATTGAAAGGCCAGGCGCTGGTCGTGTTCGTCACGGTGAAGGCCGGGATCGAGCCCACCGAGGCGCTCAAGGAGCAGTTGCGCGCGCACGTCGGCCGCGAGATCGGCTCGCTGGCGAAACCGGACACGATTCGCTTCGCGGCCGGCCTCCCCAAGACCCGGAGCGGGAAAATCATGCGTCGGATCCTCAAGGAAATCGCGGCGGGCGGTGACGTGAAGGGCGACACGAGCACGCTGGAGGATTTCAGCGTGGTCGCGGCGCTGCAGGCGGAGGAGTGAGTTTTCCGCCTGCGGCGGAAAACTGATTTGGGTTCTTGCCCGGCAAAAACCCGTTGCTGCACCCGCAACCTCCGGGCTTCATTCACGTCCTCCCATTCATGCCGTCGGCCCGCCGAGATTGCTGCAGGTCCGGATTCACGCTCGTCGAACTCCTGACCGTCATTGCCGTCATCGCGCTGTTGAGCGCCATGACGATTGGGGCGGTGCGCGGCGCACGTCAGCGGACCTTCATCGCCAAGGCCCGGTCCGAGCTCGCCGTGCTGGTGACCGCGCTGGAACAATTCAAGCGGCAGTATGGCGATTACCCGCAGCTCGGGGAATTCGGCCAGGCGCCGGCGACGCCGACCGGGATCACCGCGACGGCGCCCACAGGTACGGGGCCGGGCTTGCAGACGGCGCAGGCCAAGTTGTTCAACTGCCTGACCGGGGTTTTCGGGGCGAGGGCTTTTGGCAATCCCGACCGGCTGAACGGGCCCAACTACCTCGACGTCGGCAAGCATACCATTAACGGCACCCTGCTCAACACCTTCCTCGTCCCGGTCAGCAATGCGCCAAATCCCCCGTTGAAACAGGAGCAGAACGTGTCCCTCCTCGATCCATGGGGGCGCCGCTATTTGTACTACTACAAGAACGCGCGGACCCCGAATGCGTGGGAGGCGACCGGGTACATCCTGTATTCGGCCGGTCCCAACGTGAATGCCAGCGGCGCCCAAACTGCGCCGCTTACGCCGATCAACGGTCGTTTCCTGGCGACGCAGACGCCCGAGATGGTGGATAACATCTACGCCAATCCCTGAGCCCATGAATCCGATGCCTCCTGTTCGTAGTTCTGCCTTCAGGCGGAATCCGTCGCCGGCCCTTCCATCCCGCGACGGCGGGAAGCGGCGACGCTCCCGCGGATTCACGCTGGTCGAATTGCTGACCGTCATCGCCATCGTCGGAATTCTCGCCGCGATCCTAATCCCCACGACATCGTCGGCCCGCATTGCCGCCAAAAAAGCCAAGACCCGCGCGCAGTTCGGCCAGTGGGGCGCGGCAATCGAATCATTCCGGCAGGAGTACGGTTATTATCCCACCTTCGAAACCGCCGGTGCCGGCGCGAACAAGGTCAATGGCAACACCGCGGGGGGGACGAATGTCGCGGCGGTCCACCGTTTCTACGAGACGCTGGTCGGCACCCGGCGCGACGGCAGCGCGCTGCCCAACGCGACGACGGGCACCCCGGCACCGCCGCAGGCGCAAAACACCCGGCGCATTCCGTTCATCTCGTTCACAGATTCCGACCTGGTGCCGATTTCCACGACCGACCCGACGCTGACGACGAAGCGCGGGCTGATTCGCGATGCCTTCGACAACACCGACATCGCCGTGCTCGTTGACCGCAACCTCGATGGCTCGGTCAAGTTCAGCGCCGCCGGTGGCGACGGGATCGCCACCCTGCCGTTCGTGACCCCGCCGGACGGCGCGCTGCGCCTGGCGCCGAACACCACTGACTTTCCGATCGCGACGCAGGGTGGCGTGCGCACCGGCGTCCTGTTCTACAACGCGCCGCCGGGCGCGACCACCGCCACGGAATTGCTGATGAGTTGGAAATGATCGCCGCGCGCACAGCCGTGGTAGCGGCAGGCGGCCCTGCCTGCCGGACATGCGAAATCAGTCACCGCGGACGACCCACGCGCGGATTCACACTGCTCGAGTTGCTCGTCGTGATCGGCGTCATTGTGGTGCTGCTCGGTGCGACCGGCGTGGCGGTCGCCGGCCGGGGAGGGGAAGGCGCCGCGCTCGCAAATGCCCAGACCATCCTGACCGGATTAATTAACGCCACGCGGGCGCAGGCGGCGGTCCATCAGACGACCGCGCGGCTGGTGGTCTACGCCACGCAGCCACCCGCAGCCACGGCCGACGCTTCGAAGTATCTGCGGTCCTTAATTGTGGTGCGCCAGGAAACGGCCGCGAACGGGACGACGTTCTGGGTGGCAGCCGCGGATCCCGTGACCTTGCCGACTCCGATTTGCGTCGTGCCGCCGACTCCCGTGCCAGCGAACCATCTCCGTCTTCCTGCCGGCCAGACGTGGAACAACAATGCCGCCACCGGACCGGTTTCGACGCTGTCGCTGGCGACCGGGTTCAACTACCGCGGGCAGGTCAACGCCACTGCGACGCAATTTTTCGGGGTGAACGGTCAGAGCGGCCGGATTTATTTTCTCGAGTTCGCCTCCGACGGCACCGTGACCTCCAACCCCACGGGGAATCCCACGAAGATTGCCCTCACGACCGCCGTCCTCGCGGCCAATGCGCTGCCGCTCTTCAACAACGCGAGCGCGGTGCGCGGCGTTTTCATCCGCCGTTCCGGCGCCATCTCACTGGTCGACGGAGCGACGGCATTCTGACGATGACGATTTCCGTGCAGAACACGAAGGTAGGGCTGGCGCTTGCCGCCATGCCGTCGCGCTGCCAGCTCTCGCCCGCGCTTCCTGGTTGGACGCCACGGCCTGCGCGCGCCTCCGGATTTTCCCTCCTCGAGGTCGTCGCCGCGCTCGCGATCTTCGCCATCGGAATGGTGGCCGTGCTCGGACTCTTCGCGCCTGTGTCGAAATCCGTCTCGGGCGTCTCGGAAGGCGAAGCGGCCGCACGCGTGGCCGATGCCGTCCGCGCGCGCTTGCAGGCACTCCCCTTCGACACCGCGCTCGCGTTGATCCAGGACGCGGCGGAGGTGCAAAAAAACAACGGCGACGGCGCCTACAATCCCAACGACGGCACGAAGCACCCCGCGGTGCTGTTCGGCAAACTCACGGGCGATGTCGGCGTGTACGATGCGACGGACGGGAAGAAGGCGTGGTACGATTCCTCGATCCCGTCGGCGCGCGTGCTTGATGCCGACAAATATTTCGAAATCGATTTGATCCGGAACACCATGCTGTCGCCGAAGGCCGACGATTCCACCGCCCCGGTGGTGGCGTTCACGATGCGGATCCGCTGGCCGGCGTTCCTCCCGGCGTCGAGCGGCGCCGCCGTGCAAGTCGGAGCGAACCCGCAAGGCGGCGGCCCGGTGCCCTTCGACCAAAGCCGGAAGCAGGTGCTGTTTTTCACGGGATCGATTTCGCGATGAGACGCCCAGGCAAAGTTTGGAGTTTGGGGTTTGGAGTTTGGAGTTGCCCGCCTTCGCCAAGGTTACGGCGGGCAGGCCGGTTTCTCCCAATCCGCAATCCGCAATCCGCAATCCGAAATTCCAGCCGTCACGGCTTCACTTTGGTCGAACTGCTGGTGGCCGCCGGCATCAC
>JBKJRG010000678.1:0-6960 GCA_046594805.1 Opitutaceae bacterium
GAGCGATTTTATCTGGACGAACAACGCGCAGGGTATGATGGAAGGCGAGCAGCTCGACTGGGGCCAATTCACCGGCCAAACTCCCGGGGAATATCAGGGCTACGGCTGGGCTCGGGCGGTGCATCCCGACGATGCCCAGCCCACGATCGAAGCCTGGAATGCGGCGGTGGCGGAAAAGCGGCTGTTTGAGTTTGAACACCGCGTGCGACGGCACGATGGCGCCTGGCGCTCGTGTTCGATCCGAGCCGTGCCGGTCATCGGCGCGGACGGCGTGATCCGCGAATGGGTCGGCGTTCTTACCGACATCACCGAACGGAAGCAGGCGACCGAAGCCTTGCGTGAAAGCGAAGCGCGCTTCCGCGCGTTCGTGACGGCCAGTTCGGATGTGGTATATCGCATGAACCCGGATTGGAGCGAGATGGGTCAGCTTGATGGCCGGAATTTCATCGCCGACACCCAAGAGCCAAGCCGCACGTGGTTTACGGATTACATTCACCCGGATGATCAGCCTCACGTGAGGGCGGTCATCGACGAAGCCATCCGCACTAAGAGCATTTTTGCGCTGGAACACCGCGTCCGGCTCGTGGACGGCACCTGGGGCTGGACATTTTCGCGGGCGATCCCGCTGCTCGATGCGCAGGGGGAAATCGTCGAATGGTTTGGTGCGGCCAGTGATATTACCCAACGCAAGGAGACGGAAGGCGCGCTCCTACAAAGCGAGCGCCGGCTGGAGGGGGAAGTCGTGGCGCTCGCCCGGCTGCACGAGTTGAGTGGAAGTCTGTGGCGCAAAGGCGATGTTCGCGATGGGATGGAGGACATGCTCGATGCCGCCATCGAGCTCCTCGGCGCGGACATGGGGAACGTTCAAATCCTGAATCGGGTGAGTGGGAAGCTGGAAATCACCGCCCAGCGCGGCTTCGAGAAGGATTTCCTGGATTTTTTCCGTGAGGTCGCGGCCGGTGACGATTGCGCGTGCGGCCGAACCCTCCGCGAAGGGCGGCGCACGATTATCGCGGATGTGGAAACGGAGGAGACCTACGCGCCGTATCGGGCCGTCGCGGCTGCGGCCGGTTATCGCGCGGTTCAATCCACGCCGCTCATCGGGCGCGACGGCACCGTGCACGGCATGTTGTCCACGCATTTTCGAGCCCCGCACCGGCCCACGGAACAGGAGTTGCGCCAGCTGGACCTCTGCATTCGTCAAGCGGTCGATTTCATCGATCGCATCCACGGCGAGCAGGTGTTGCGCGAGAGCCAGGCGCGGTTCCAGGCCATCATTTCGCAAGCGACCGCCGGCATCGCGGAAATGGATCTCACGGGAAAATTCACGCTGGTGAACGAGCGTTTCTGCACGATCGTCGGGCGCACGACGGAGGAATTGATCGGCCTCCGCGCCGCGGACATCACCCATCCCGAGGATCTCGCGGCCAGCACCGCGCGCTTCACGGCGCTCGCCAAGGGCCGGGACGATTTCAGCGTGGAAAAACGCTACGTCCGCCCCGATGGCACGAGTGTCTGGGTGAGCAACAGCGTGTCATGGATCGTCGATCGCGACGACGTTCCCCATGGTTTCGTGGAGATCTCGCAGGATATCTCCGAGCGGAAGCGGCTGGAAGTAGCGCTCCAGGTGAGCGAGGCGTATTTTCGCGAGCTGACGCAGAGCCTCCCGATCGGAGTCTGGACCAGTCTGCCTGACGGCCAGGTGGATTTCATCAATCGACACTGGCTCGAATATACCGGCCAGGCCTTTCGCTCAGCGATGACGCATGCCGAGATTTGGCTGAGTCAACTTCATCCCGACGATCGCGACCGGGCGGGGCATGTCTCGGCGATCAGCCGGGCGGCGAACGAGGGTTACACACTTGAAGTGCGGTTTCGCGACGCGACGAGCGGCGAATACCGCTGGTTTCTCAAGCGCTCCGTCCCGGTGCAGGATGCCGGCGGGAATCTGCGAAAACGCATCGGCATCTGCATCGACATCGACGACCTGAAGCGCGCGCAAAGAATCCTCGCCGATCATGCCGGTGAACTCGAGGTGCAGGTGCAAGACCGCACCGGGGAGTTGCGCGAAACGATTGGCGAGCTGGAGGCCTTTACCTACAGCGTCTCGCACGATATGCGGGCGCCTCTCCGAGCCATCCAGGGGTTCGCCTTGCTGCTCTTGAAAAGCAACGAGTCATCCCTCGATGCCGGGTCCGTGGACCAGTTGCGCCGCGTCAATACCTCTGCCGCTCACTTGGACGCATTGATCACCGATGTGCTGACCTATTCCCGGCTACTGCGTTCGGAGATCGTAATGCAGCCCGTCAACCTCGACGCGCTCGTCCGCCAGATCATCGCCACGTTTCCCCAGCTCCAGGCCAACGGCGCGGAGATCGCCATCGAGGGAACGCTGCCCACGGTGCTGGCCCATGAGACCAGCCTGACCCAGGTAATTTCCAATCTGCTCTCCAATGCCGTAAAGTTCATCGCTCCCGGCGCCACCGCCCGCGTCCGCATCCACGCGGACGAAATCGCGGGCGACGCGCGGCTCTGGATTGCAGACAACGGCATCGGCATCGACCCGGCGAATCACGCCCGCATCTGGAACATCTTCACGCGGATCGAGCGGGCGAAGGATTACGAAGGCACGGGGATCGGCCTCGCCATCGTGCGCAAGGCGGTCGAGCGCATGAACGGCAAGATCGGATTGGAATCGGTGCTTGGACAAGGCAGCACCTTCTGGCTCCGGCTGCGGCAGGGATGATGGCCTTGGAAAATCCGATGGCTTCGGGCTGCTCCCGGTCGGCGCAGTTTTGCGGGTGGTTCATGTCCGGTGAAGGCTGAGAGGGTTGGGGGCGGGGAGTTCACGTGGAGAACGGACAACTTCGGTCGGTTCAATCTCCAAGTGTGAAGTCTCTGCCTACTCTGCCCCCTTTGACTGTCCCTTTGACTGTCCCCGCCGCCCCCGGCAGAAAAAACTCACATGAGCAAAATTTACCCCAATGCCGCGCAAGCCCTCGCGGGACTGCTCCATGATAACATGACGATTGCCGCCGGAGGCTTCGGCCTGTGTGGCATCCCGGAAAACCTGATTGAAGCACTACGTGAAAGCAGCGTGAAAGGCCTGACCCTCGTCGGCAATAATGCCGGGGTGGACGGCTTCGGCCTGGGTGTGCTGCTCGCGAGTCGGCAGGTTAAGAAAGTGATGGCTTCCTACGTGGGCGAAAACAAGGAATTCGAGCGCCAGGTTCTGGCTGGGGAACTCGAACTGGAACTCATCCCGCAGGGGACGCTGGCAGAGCGGCTGCGGGCGGGCGGGGCAGGTATTCCCGGATTTTACACCCGCACGGCTTTGGGCACGAAGCTCGCCGAGGGAAAGGAGACGAGGAAGTTTGACGGCAAAGAATATGTGCTTGAGCCAGGCATCAAGGCAGATGTCTCGCTGGTGAAGGCATGGAAGGGGGACAAGTCCGGCAATCTGGTTTTCCGGAAAACCGCGCGGAATTTCAACCCGGTGATTGCCACCTGCGGCAAGGTATGTGTCGCCGAAGTCGAGGAACTGGTCGAGATCGGTCAGCTCGAACCGGACCAGATTCACACGCCGGGCATCTACGTTGACCGCATCATCCAGGGAGAGAAATACGAGAAACGCATCGAGTTCCGCACGGTGCAGGGAGCAGCGGAATCTAAAAAGGAGACTCCCATCCGCGAACTGATGGCCAGGCGCGCAGCACAGGAATTGCGCGACGGTTACTACGTCAATCTCGGCATCGGTATCCCGACCTTGGTCGCCAATTTCATTCCCCAGGGGATGAACGTCACGTTACAGTCTGAGAATGGTTTGCTTGGCATCGGTCCGTTCCCAACGGAAGACAAGGTGGATGCCGATCTGATTAATGCCGGCAAACAAACGATCTCAACGATTCCGGGCTCGGCGTTTTTCTCCAGCGCGGATTCTTTCGCCATGATTCGGGGCGGGCACATTGATCTATCCATCCTTGGTGCGCTTGAAGTGGCCGATAACGGGGACATAGCCAACTGGATGGTCCCGGGGAAAATGGTGAAGGGACCTGGCGGGGCGATGGACCTTGTTGCCGGAGTGAAACGCGTGGTGGCCGTGATGGAACATTGCGCGAAAGACGGCAGCCCGAAGATTCTGAAGGCCTGCACGCTGCCCATCACCGGCAAGGGTGTGGTCAGCCTTATCATCACGGATCTTTGCGTGTTTGCCGTGGGATCCAGCGGCCTCGTGCTCACCGAATTGCATCCGGGAGTCAGACTTGACGAGGTGCGAGCCAGGACTGGCGCCGATTTCACGATCGGTTTGGGTTCGTGAATCACCCAGCAGACTAAAACGAAAATACCATGCTGAAGGACAAAGTCGCACTCGTTACTGGCTCCACCAGCGGCATTGGCCTCGGGATCGCCCGGGAATTTGCGCGCCAAGGTGTTCACCTGATGCTGCACGGCTTTGGGGATGCAAATGAGATTGAGCGGATACGAAAGAAATTGGCGGACGAGACGGGGGTGAATATTCGCTACAATGCAGCTGACGTCAGCAAGCCCGTTGAGGTCGCCGCTTTGGTTGCGGAGGCGGAACAAGCTTTCGGGTCATTGGATATTCTGGTCAACAATGCCGGGATCCAGCATGTCGCCCCGGTGGAGGAGTTCCCCGATGATCGCTGGGCCGCGATTCAGAATATTGTGCTGAATTCCAGTTTTCACGCCATCAAGGCGGCAGTTCCCGGTATGAAGCGGCGCGGATGGGGACGGATCATCAATCTGGTCTCCGCCCATGGTTTGGTGGCTTCTCCTTTCAAGAGCGCATATGTGGCCGCAAAACATGGTCAGGTTGGCTTGACCAAGAGTGTTGCCTTGGAACTCGCAGAGACAGCGATTACTTGTAATGCAATCTGCCCTGGCTACGTGCGGACACCATTAGTGGAAGGACAGATTGAAAGCCAGGCGAAGGCACATGGACTGCCTCGGGAGCGGGTTATTCGCGAGGTGATTCTAGCTGCACAGCCTACGCGCCGTTTTATCGAAGTGGAGGAAGTGGCCGCGCTCGCCGCCTTTCTCTGCAGCGAGCAGGCGCGCTCCATCACCGGCGCCGCCATTCCCATTGATGGTGGTTGGACGGCCCGCTGACCTCGGACCTCACCCTTCACCTTTCTCGGAGGAGTGCCGTCAAAGCGTGCGACGAAGGTGAGAGGTGAGGCCTGAGGTGAATCTGCTCAACCGGGTGACCGCAGTTGCGGCTCCCGCTTCCAGATGCGGCCCTTTTTCGCCGTCTTGATGAAATTTTGCACGCCATCGTTCTCGTCGATCGGCACCACCCCGTTATCCGCTTTCACCCGCGCAGCCTTCAGCAACGGGGTCGCTCCCACGGTATGACCCAGGACTTTCAGGTGACTGAAACCATCGCTCACCCATGCGATGGCGGCCGCTTCGGACCCGAGCTGTTTTGCCCCTTCCGCGGACGCGAGGATGACCAGCGCGTCGAAGAAGAAAGACGGCGCCGCTGAAAGCGCGAAATCCACTTCCTGGAGTTTGCCGGCGGCGGATGTGGCTCCGCCCACTTTCGGGGCAATGGTCACGAGCGAGGCTTTTTCCTTCGTCACCGCGCGACGCAGCTGGTTGAGCACCCCGGCATCGAACCCGTTCGTGAGCAAGACGGCGACTTTGCGGCCCTCCAGGGTGCTCACCGCTTTTGCGAGCATGCTCAGCGCCGGCGAGGGTGGGAGGTCCCGCGGCTTCATCGCGGGCTCGAGGAATTCGGCCTGGCCCTCCATTCCGAGCGCCGCTTCCACCTGGGTGGCAAGAGCGTCATCAATCAGGCGGAGGTGTCCCAGCATCCGGCGTCGAATCGCCTTCGTCTCGACTTTTCCGAGTTCGAAGGCGAACGCGCTGATGACATGGCGTTGCTCGGGTTCGGTCAGCGAACGGAAAAGTTGCCGCGCTTGCGAATAGTGGTCCGCAAAGGTGTCGGCCCGCCGCCGGGTTTTTTCCGCATCGAGGGTCTCCGGCGCGCCTTTGGCCGGGAAAGGCGTGAAGCCACGGGCGAGGCTCTCGCGGGGATGGCCGGCATCCAGTGAGTTCGGCTCATACGCCACCCGGCCCTTCGGCACGGCCATCTGCCGCAGGCCGTCCCGTTGAAAATTTCGCATGGGACAGCGTGGAGCGTTGATCGGGATCTGATGGAAATTCGGCCCGCCCAGGCGGCTGAGCTGGGTGTCCAGGTAGGAATGCAAACGGCCCTGCAGCAGCGGATCGTTGGTGAAATCGATTCCGGGGACAATATTGGCGGGGCAAAACGCGACCTGCTCCGTCTCGGCAAAGAAATTATCCGGATTCCGGTCCAGCGTCATCTTGCCCACCATCCGCAGCGGAATGATTTCCTCCGGGATGAGCTTGGTGGGATCGAGCACATCGAAGTCCAGGGTATCCGCGGTGGCTTGGTCGAACATTTGAAAACCGAGTTCCCACTGGGGAAAACCGCCTTGGGCGATGGCCTCGAACAGATCGCGGCGGTGGAAATCGGGGTCGGCGCCGTTGATCTTGACGGCTTCGTCCCAAAGGACCGACGCCATCCCCAGCAGTGGACGCCAGTGGAATTTGACGAACGTCGATTTGCCCCCGGCATCAACCAGACGAAAGGTGTGAACGCCAAAGCCCTCGATCATCCGGAGCGATCGGGGAATCGCGCGATCGGACATGGCCCAGACCAGCATGTGCATGCTCTCGGGCATCAGTGACGCGAAATCCCAAAAGGTGTCGTGGGCGCTCGCCGCCTGCGGAAAACCGCGATCCGGCTCCATTTTGACGGCATGAATGAGGTCGGGAAACTTCATGGCGTCCTGGATGAAGAACACGGGGATGTTATTCCCCACCAAATCGAAGTTGCCCTCCTCCGTGTAGAATTTGACCGAAAAACCGCGCACGTCACGGGGGAGGTCGCCGGAGCCCGCTCCACCCGCG
>JBKJRG010000115.1:0-3565 GCA_046594805.1 Opitutaceae bacterium
CTGCTCCGCGGGTTTCGGGGCGCGGGTCAGGCAGAGGCGAAAGGCGAATTCGATTTGCGCGGGCAACCCGGCCGGCGCCTCTTCGCGCACCCGCCTGGCCAGCGCGCCCGCAAACTCGAAATACTGCTGGTCGTTGAGCAGGGTGAGGGCCTGCAGCGGCGTGTTCGAGCGCAGCCGCCGGGTGCACGCGCTGAAACCGTCGGGGCCGTCGAACACCGCCAGCGCCGGATGCGGCGTCGCACGCCAGAGATGCGTGTAGAGTCCGCGGCGATAGCGATCCTCGCCGGTGCTGGGTCGCCAGGGACGCTTGGACTGCCCGAGATTCATCACGCCCTCCGGTTGGGGTGGGAAAACCGGCGATCCCCCGATTTTCCGGGCGAGCAATCCGCTGGAGGCGAGCGCGACGTCCCGGACAATCTCCGCGTCGAGTCGCAACCGCGATTGGCGGGCGAGCAGCCGGTTGGTGGGATCGATGACTTCGAGATCGGGGCGCGCCAGCGACGACTGCCGGTAGGTGGCCGACGTGACGATCAGCCGGTGGATTGCCTTCATGCTCCACTTGCGCGCCACGAGCTCGGTCGCCAGCCAGTCCAGCAACTCGGGGTGACTCGGCGGCGAGCCCTGGGTGCCGAAATCGTTTTCCGTCTCCACTATTCCCATGCCAAAATACTGCTGCCAGATCCGGTTGACGATGACGCGCGCGGTGAGGGGATTTGCCGGGTCGACCGTCCAACGCGCGAGATCCAGCCGGGTCGGATTCTGCACCTTCAGCGGTGGCAGGATCGCGGGAGTTCCCGGGGTGACGGTTTCCCCGCGGCGCGTGAAGTCGCCCTTGATGAAGAGGAAACTCTCCCGCGGTTGGGGGAGCTCCTGCATGACCAGAGTGTGCACCGGCCTCGGGGCGCGCTCGAGTTGGGTCAGCTTGGCGTTGCGCGCCTTGAAATCCACGTCATCGGCCCGGAACGCGGAATACACGAGGCGTTTTTGCACGAGCGACTGCTGGGCCCACGGCAGTTCGATCGCACCGCGCACATTCGGACGCAACTTGGCGCGCGATTCGTCGGTGAGTTCGGCGACCCATTGGACCACTGCACTGCCGTGGGTGTTGAAATAACGTTCGAGGTCGGCCTGGGTCTCCTCGATTTCGCGCTGCTGGTTTTCCCGCGCTTCGAATTCGCCGGCAAATTCCAGCGTGCCGCCGGGGGTGTTCTTGCCATGGCCGTCCTCGACCGTGTTGTTGAAGAACGCGAAGAACTGGTAGTACTCGCGGTGGGCAATCGGATCGAACTTGTGATCGTGGCATTGCGCACAGCCGACTGTGAGGCCGAGGAACGCCGTGCCATAGGTGTTCACGCGATCGAGGACCGCCTCGATCCGGAACTGGTCGGGATCGATGCCACCCTCCTGGTTAATCTGGGTGTTGCGGTTGAAGCCGGTGGCGATGCGCTGCTCGGTCGTTGGCTGCGGCAGCAGATCACCGGCGAGTTGCTCCACCACGAACTGATCGAAAGGCATGTCGCGATTGAGTGCGGCGACCACCCAGTCGCGGTATTTCCAGATCTGGCGGGGCGCATCGATGCTGTAGCCGTTGGAGTCGCCGTAGCGCGCGACGTCGAGCCACGGCCGCGCCCAGCGCTCGCCGTGGTGGGGTGAGGCGAGCAGCCGATCCACCGCACGCTCGTAGGCGCCCGGCTGACGATCGGCGAGAAACGCCTCCGTTTCCGCCGGCGTCGGGGGCAGCCCGATCAGATCCAGGCTGGCGCGGCGCAAAAGCGTGACGGCATCCGCCTCGGGAGCGGGGGCGATTTTTTCGGCCTCGAGCCGGCCCAGGATGTAGCGGTCGATCTCGTTGCGCGGCCAGGCCGGTTGTTTGACCATTGGCACCGGCGCACGAACCGGCGCGATAAAAGCCCAGTGGTCGAATTTGCCGGGCTCTTCCGACTCGGGCCCTATCGCGCCCTGAGCCACCCAGGCGCGCAGGATTCCGATCTCCGCCGCGCTGAGCGGCGGTTTCTTGTACGGCATCCGCGGCATGTCCTCGTGCGTGCCCAGGACAACCTGGAGCAGCAGGTTGTCACGGCCTGCGCGGGCGCGCAGCGGCGAGCCACTGTCCCCGCCCTCGGCCAGCGCTTCCGCCGTATCAAGGCGCAGGCCCGCTTCCTCCTTCGACGCGCCGTGGCAACGCACGCAGTGCTGCGTGAGCAGCGGCTTGACGTCGCGCAGGTAATCGACCGGCGCCGCGCCGAGCGCAGCGCTGACGACGGTCAAGCCAAGGGCGGACAACTTCCAGGGGGTCATTCCGTCCAATCAATCATCTTCTGGGGCGAACGGCAGAAAATTTTTCCCCTGTCCCGTTGTTTTGCGTCCCCGATGAAAATGGCGCACCCGTAGGGAGTCGAACCCCAAACCTTCTGATCCGTAGTCAGACGCTCTATCCAATTGAGCTACGGGTGCGTGAAAGAGGGCGAGAACAAGCAACGATTCAGGGTCGAGCGCAAGCGGGAATTTGGAATGGGCGGGAGCGCGTTTCATGCCCGCGCAGGGGTAACTCATTGGCTCACGGATCGAGATCGTAGATCTCCACCAGCGCGGTGCCGGTGGTTGCAGCGACGCCGGAAACGACCACCGAGTATCCGCCGGGCGCCAGGGTGACGACGAGGGCGGCATCCTTGCTGCCATCCGGGAGGAGAAACGCGCCGGCCCGCAGGAAGGCCGTCTTCAGTTCCGCGGTGCTGCTCCAATTGTCATTGGCCGCGGTGCTTTCCGACTGGCCCAGCGGGATCACTTGCAGCACGGGATCGCGCAAAAAATCGGTCAGGCCAAACGGGACGAGCCCGGGCCCCACGGCGCGGATCAACAACCGCTTGGCCGCGGTGCCGCGGATCACGAAGCCGGGCGTGAGTGCTTTCTCCCCGGTGCCGACATACCCGAGGGTGGACGCGTTGACCAGCCGCGCGGAGTCGTCGAGCGCTCCCGCGTCGTAAAGTTCGGCGAGTGCAATGCCCGACGCCCCGAGGCTCGCGGGCGTGATCCGCACCGTATACGCGCTCGCCGGGAGGGCGGTTTGCGCCGCCGCGTCGTCCGATTGCAGCAGCAACGGGAAGGCGCCAACGCGCGCGAACGCGTCCCGCAGATCGCTCACGCCGCCCCAGCGGTTATTCGCCACGAGGGCGTTTTCGGTGCCGGCAGGTATGACCGCAAGGGTCAGATCGGGCAGCGCGGTGCTCACCCCGAATTCCGCCAGGCTGGGACCGATGGCGCGAATCACGAGCGGTTTGATCCCTGCTCCCCGAATCACAAAGCCCGGCGTCAGGGACGTGCCCGCCGCCACAAAACCGCGGGTGGAGAGATTCACCAGCCGGCTGAAATGCACCGTCAGAATGGCAGGCGCGCTGGTGATGGCGCCGGCGAGATTGCGGGCGACAACGGTGTAGCGGGCCGCATCGCCCGGTTGCACCGCGACCAGCGCAAGACTGGTGCTGGTCGCGCCGGACAAGTCGGCCCCGTTTTTCTGCCACTGGAGCGCCGGCGCGGGCGACCCGCCCGTGGCCACGGAAAATGTCAC
>JBKJRG010000137.1:0-8002 GCA_046594805.1 Opitutaceae bacterium
GTGTCGAGGACGCGCGCCAGCAGCTTCTTTAAGGCGCCGGGTGAGAGCGGTGTGACCGGCCGATCGGTGTCCGGATGGTGCTGCGTGCCGAGGCGGGCGTAGAGCAGCCGAAGATACTGCGCCACCTCCGTGATCGTCGCCACGGTGGACTTGCGTGAGCCGCGCGTCACGCGCTGCTCGATCGCCACGGTGGGAGGAATGCCCGTCAGCCGATCCACCGCGGGCCGGGGGAGTTGCTCGACGAATTGCCGTGCGTAGGGCGACATCGACTCCATGAATCGTCGCTGGCCTTCGGCGAACACGATGTCGAACGCGAGGGTCGACTTGCCGGAGCCGGAAACGCCCGTCACCACGTTGAGCTGCCGGTGCGGGATATGGAGCGAGATGTTTTTGAGATTATTCTCGCGCGCGCCGATGATGCTGAGCGAATTGCCGCCCGACTTCGGCCCGCTCCGGTAAGGTGCCGCGTCTTCTGCCGCGAGCAGCTCCGGTCGATTGTCATCTATTGGATGACAATTGGGCAGAACGCTTCGCAGGAAGCGGGCGGTCTCAGTGGTGCTGGTGGCGACCTGCTCCGGCGGGCCTTCGGCCACGATCCGGCCGCCGTTCGCGCCCGCATCAGGGCCGACCTCGATGATCCAATCGGCCGACTTGAGCACGTCCAGGTTATGCTCGATGACCACCACGCTGTGGCCGCAATCGACGAGGGCCTGCAGCACGGCGAGCAGCCGTTTCACGTCGTGGCGGTGCAAGCCGGTCGTCGGTTCGTCCAGCAGGAGCAGCGCGCCCGCTGGCGCGCCGTTTGGAGTTTGGGGTTTGGAGTTTGGAGTGGAACTCGTTTTTGCGTTTCTGACCCCTCCGCCCGACTCCGAACTCGAAACTCCAAACTCCGAACCCGCCTCGGCGCTGAAGGCGCCGAGATACCGGACCAGTTTCAGTCGCTGCGATTCGCCGCCGCTGAGGGTGTTGAGCGGTTGGCCGAGCGTGAGGTAGCCGACACCCACCGATTCGAGCGCGGAGAGGCGGCGCTGGATCTCGGGGAATTCGGCGAAAAGGGGAAGTGCGTCGGAAATGCTGGTCGCCAGCAGATCGGCGACCGAGCGTCCATTCCACTGGATGGCGAGTACCTCGGGCTTGAAACGGCGGGCTTCGCAGACCGGGCAGGGGACAAAGACGTCGGAGAGGAATTGCATTTCCACCCGCTCGTAGCCGAGTCCGAGACAGTGGTCGCACCGGCCCTCGCCGCTGTTGAAGGAGAAGGACGACGGGCTGAAACCGGCCGCCTGTGCCGCCGGGGTCTCCGCGTAAAGTTCGCGAATGAGCTCCCAGGCTTCGGTGTAGAGCGCAGGATTCGAGCGCGGCGTGCGCGAGAGCGGCGACTGGTCCACCAGGACGATTTCGCTGAAGGCGAGATCGCTGGTGATGGATTCAATCACGGCTGGATCGTCCGTGAGCTGGAGGCGTTGCGTGAGCAGGCCCTGGTAGATGACGTGATCGAGCAGCGTCGATTTGCCCGAACCCGACACGCCGCTCAGACAAACCAGCCGTTGGAGCGGCAAACGGAAATCCAGGTGCGAGAGGTTATGCTTGGTGACGTTCTTGAACGTGAGCCAGGGGGTTGGAAGTAGCGCAGGCGTCCCGCCGCTGATTTCGGGATATCTGCGGCTGGAAGCCGCAGCCACTGCTCGTCGCTGCGCCGGCACCTCGACGCTTTGCCGACCGGAGAGGTAGGCGCCCGTGATGCTGGTCGGGGTGCGCTCCATGGCCGCGATCGTACCTTCGAACGTGATTTCTCCACCGCGGCTTCCCGGTTCGGGGCCGACTTCGATTACGTGATCGGCAGCGCGGATCATCGCCTCGTCATGCTCCACCACGACCACGGTATTCCCGGCGTCCGTTAACGTGCGGATGATGGCGATCAGTCGATCAATGTCACGCGGATGCAGGCCCACGCTGGGCTCGTCGAGGACGAACAGGGTGTCCACGAGCGACGTGCCGAGACAGCTCGTGAGGTTGACGCGCTGAACTTCGCCGCCGGACAGCGTTTTCGAGGGCCGGTCGAGAGTGAGATAACCGAGGCCCACCTGTTCGAGGTAGCGCAGCCGGGTCAAAATCGATTCGAAGGCGAGGTCAGCGGAACGGCCTTCGATTTCGGATTTCGGATTGCGGATTTCGGATTGGGCGATCAGCCGGATGAATTCGGAAACGGGCAACTGGTACAGCTCCGGGAGGGTGCAGCCCTGCCACTTCCAGCAGAGCGCCTCGGGTTGCAGGCGCTGGCCGCCGCAGGCCGGGCACGGATTGTAGGCCCGATAGCGCGAAAGGAAGACGCGCACGTGCATCTTGTAGGTGGTCTTCTCGAGCCAGCGGAAAAAACCTTTCAGCCCGTACCAAAACTGCGGCCACTTCTTCCCGTTCTCTTCGCCATAGCCGGGTTCGCCATCGACGATGAACCGCTGCTGTTCGACCGATAAATCGGCGAACGGCACGTTGGTCGGGATTTTCCGCTTCCGGGCGAATACCAGGAGGTCTTTCTTCGAGTCGCCGTAAACTTCGCTCTCCCAGCACTTGATCGCCCCGTCGTCGATTGAGCGGGAGTGGTCCGGCATCGCGAGGCGGTAATCGATTTCGATCACCCGGCCGAAACCCCGGCACTGCGGGCACGCTCCGAGCGGCGAATTGAAGGAAAAGAGGGCCGGCGTCGCGGGCCGGAAGCGGCGGCCGGTTTTCGGCGAGTGCAGGCCGCGGGAATAGTGGCCGAGCTCCGAGAATTGCGGATTGCGGATTTCGGATTGCGGATTGGGGAATGCTGACTGACCTGAACCGGAAGCGGATGGTGCTGTCTCCCCGAAAAGGTGGACTTCGCCTTTGCCAAAGTGGAGGGCGGCTTCGACGGCTTCGAGGAAACGGGTTTGTTGATCCGCGCTGAGGGCGACGCGATCCTGCGCCACGAAGAGGTGGGTGGATTTGGCGAGGAGCTTCGGGGTGGCCAGGAGATCGTCCACGCGCTGGACGGCGAGATCAGGGGTGCGGCCGGGGACGAGCGCGCGGATGTAGGACTGGGCCTTGAGACTCTGCAGGATTTCCGGCCAGGAAAGATTTTCGGGCTTGGTAACCTTGAAGCCGACGATCGTGGCGCGGTCTGGGTGCGCGTGCCGGGCCTTGGCCCAGATGGTGGCCGGGTTGTCGTCCTCGACTTTTTCACCCGTGGCGGGATCGAAGCACTCGGCCAAATGGCTGAACCAGACTTTCGCGAAATCGGTCAGCTCGGTCATGGTGCCGACGGTTGAGCGCGAGGTCTTGACGGTGTTGGTCTGCTCGATCGCGATCGAAGGACGGATGTTCTCGATCGAGTCGACCTTGGGTTTGTCGAGCAGTTCGAGGAACTGGCGGGTGTAGGCGCTGAACGTCTCGACGTAGCGTCGCTGGCCCTCGGCGTGCAGCGTGTCGAAAACCAGCGAGGATTTGCCGGCGCCGCTCAGTCCCGTCACGACGATGTATCGGCCCAGCGGGACATCGAGATCGAAGCCCTTGAGGTTGTTCTGGCGGACCCCGCGCAGGCGGATGCACTCGAGCTGGGACGGAGCAGACACGTTGCCGGAAGAAATCACGGACGCACGAAGTGAAGAGCGAACAGAAACGCAACTCGTCCGGGGTGAGTGGCTGCGACCGCCTGCCACAGGTTCCCGGACTGCGGCAGGATGCCGCAGCTACTAGGAAGCCCGGCCGGCGCGGGGACTGGGCGGCCGGACGGGATCGGCCAGGGTAAGGCGGGCGCCGGCGACCGTGATGGCCCGGGCGACGGCTGGCTCGGGGCGGACATCCGTGACGACAGTGATCCGGCGGTCAAAGGGAGCGGTAAGGCTGAGGGCCTTCCGGCCGAACTTGGTGTTGTCCAACGCGAAGATGACCCGCTCCGCCGCCGTGATCATTTTTCGCTGGGCGGCGATGACGAGGGCACTGTGGTTCCAGATTCCGGCCTCCGTGATGCCGGTGCCACCAATGATGGCGAGGTCGGCATGCACTTGCTCGAACGACTGCTCGCAAAGCGGCCCCACCAGGACGCCCAGCCGGCCGGCAATGCTTCCGCCGGTGACGATTGTTTCCACGTGGCCGATTTCCCCGAAGAGGCTGGCGACGGGCAGCGAGTTGGTGATGACCTGCACGCGCTTCTCCGCCAGCAGCCGCGCCACCGCATAAGTGGTGCTGCCGCCATCGAGAATCACTGTCATGCCCGGCTGGACCTCCGCCGCGACGAGGCTGGCGATGGCGAACTTCGCGTCGGCCTGGCGCTGGATCCGCGAGAGGAAATCGTATTCCTGCGTGAGCGCGTCGGTCTCAATCAGCGAAGCGCCACCGTGATGTCGGCGCACGATCCCGCGCTCCTCCAGCGAGTCCAAGGCGCGACGCGCGGTGGAAAGCGATCCGCCGAAGCGCGCGGCGAGGGTCCGCAAGTCCGCATACTTGTGCTCGCGGATGTGCTGCTCGATGAGATCGGTGCGCTGCTTGTTGGTCATGGACGCGGGCGGCTGGAGGGCCGCGGGGGCACGAGGAATGCGGAAGCGAGCAGAAAGGGCAAGGTAGGCATGCGTTCGGCTCCGAGGACGGTGCGCGGATCGTGGGCTTGTCCCGCGCAAGCCGCGACGGCATGGCGACGAGCGCCAGCCCTACCGCAGACGTGAAAACAACTCGAGGTACGCCGCAACTTGTCGCGTTGGATCGAAGGTCAGGCGGGCTGCACCGCGCGCATGGACGGATCGGGTCGTGCGGGCCGCGGCAGGCTCCGCCATCAACCGAAGCACCGCGCCACGAAACGCGAGGTGGTCATCGCGGGGAATGGCCCAGCCGGTGTGTTCCGGCACGAAGCATTCGCGAATGCCCTGCGCCTCGTAGGCCACGACCGGCAGGCCGTGTGCCTGGGCCTCGATCAGGAAATTCGACAACGCCTCGCTCCAGGAGGCATGCACCGCCAGATCAGCCGCGCGGTACAACGGCGAGGGATCCGCATGGAAACCGAGAAATTTCACGCGGGCGCCGAGCCCGCGGCGCGCGACTTCCGCCTCGCACGCCGGACGCGCCGGGCCGTCACCGGCCAGCCAAAGCTGCCAGTCGGCGTCGGCCGGCAGCCCGCTGACAATGTGGACGAGCTCGCGCTGGTTTTTCTCCGGTCGAAACATTGCCACGCACAACAACACCGTCGTCGCCGCCGTGGCCCCGTGCTCCTGCCGCAACGCCTCTTGGCGGGCCAACGCGGCCACGGGCGGAAACACGAGCGAGTTGTGGATGACGGTGATTTTTTCCGAGGAGAGCCGGTGGTCACGCACGAGGGTATCCCGGGCGTCACGACTGTTGGCCACGACATGCCGGACGCGCCGCAGCGAGCGACGAAACAACCATGGGAGGCTTTTCCCGGTCCGCATCGTGGCAACGACGGCGGCATGCGGCCCGTGCTGCGCGAGGACGCGCTGCACTCCACCGGCATAGCAATTGGCCATGCGGCCCATGCAGAGCACGACATCGGGCTCCAGCTGCGCGACCGTGCCCTTCAAGCGGGGCGCCAGCCAGTCGAGTCCGAGGTCAGGACGCTGGAGCGCGATCCGCGTCACGCGAAGCGAGACGGTGTGATCCAACGGACCGCCCGGCCGAAAAGTGAGCAGGGTGGTCGCATGGCCAGCCGTCGCAAACGCATTGCTGAGGAGGATCGCCTGACGCTCCGTGCCGCCACTGCGCAGGTAATCCTGCACGACGATGATTTTCATTGCTCAACGCGACCGCGGGGCGATGGTTTGCGCCTCAAGCAATGAGATCTCCGTTCATGCAATTGCTCGTGCGCTGGATGGTGCTGGCGTTGGGAGTGATGCTGGCAACAAAAATTGTCCCGGGCATTTCGTGCGATGATGGCGCCACCCTGATCGTCGTCGTGCTGCTCTTGAGTTTCTTCAATGCGATCCTGAAGCCGGTGCTCGTTCTGTTCACGTTGCCGTTCATCATCGTGACGATGGGACTCGGCGTCCTCGTTATCAACGCCTTGTTATTTCTGTTTGTGGGCCGGTTGGTGGACGGATTCCAAGTGTCGGGGTTCTGGTCCGCGTTTCTCGGGTCGGTGGTGGTCAGCGTCACGAACATGCTGCTGAGCTCGTTCACGCGCCGGAAAAAAGTGGAGACGGCCGCGCCCGCGCCCGCGCCGGCGCCGGCGCGCGAGCCAAAGAAGGCCGAGAAGACCGACGACGTGATCGATATCTGAGTTGCAGGACAGCTCGCTGAGCTGGCGCCAGGTCAGCGACCTGGCCTACAACCGCGCGCCATCAGGCCGGAGCCCAATTTCCGTTTGACGCTTCTCCTCGCCGTGCGACGGTGGGACCATGGCTGAAATCACGGAATACGATCTCATTGTCATCGGCGGTGGTCCCGCGGGCTATGCGGGTGCGATTCGCGCCGGGCAGCTGGGGAAAAAGGTCGCTTGCATCGAGCTCGAGCGGGCGGGCGGCACCTGCCTGAACTGGGGTTGCATCCCGACCAAGGCGTTGCTGAAGAGCGCGGAGTTCTACCGTTCGCTGCAGAAGGCGGAGACCTTCGGGATCAACACCAAGGACGTGGGCTTCGACTTCGCCAAGGTGATGGACCGTTCGCGCAACGTCGCCGGGCAAATGGCCAAGGGCGTCGAATTTCTTTTCCGGAAAAACAAGGTCGATTACTTCGTTGGGCGTGGTCAGGTCACCGTCCCGGGCATGGTCGAGATCACGGAGGGCGAGCACAAAGGAAAGTTTTTCAAGACGAAGAACGTGCTGCTCGCGACGGGCGCCAAGCCGCGCCGGCTGCCGGATCTACCGGTCGACGGCACCCGCGTGATGACGTCGCGCGAGGCACTCGAGCCGCGCAAGTCCCCGCCGAAATCGATCGTGATCATCGGGGCGGGCGCCATCGGCGTGGAGTTCGCCTATTTCTACAATGCCTTCGGGTCGAAGGTGACGCTGGTCGAGATGCTGCCGCAGATTGTGCCGGTCGAGGACGAGGAGGTCGCGAAGGCGCTGCATCGCTCGTTCGAGAAGCAGGGCATGACGGTGCACGTGAACACGAAGGTGGAAAACGTCCGGGTGAAGAAAAACGGCGTGGACCTCACTCTGGTCAAGGCGGGCGAGGCGAACTCAACCGAGGTCGAAGCGGAGACCCTCCTCATCGCGATTGGCGTCGTGCCGAATCTCGAGGGCACCCTCTCCGCCAAAGTGAAGCTCGAGCTGGAGCGCGGCTACGTGAAGGTGAACGACAACTACGAGAGCAGCGTGAAAGGGATCTTTGCGGCGGGCGACATCATCGGACCGCCGTGGCTGGCGCATGTCGCGACCTTCGAAGCGGTGAATGCGGTCAACGCGATTTTCCAGCACGGCCACTCGAGCCGGGTGAAGATTTTTCCGGGCTGCACCTATTGCCAGCCGCAGATTGCGAGCACGGGCCTGACCGAGAAGGCCTGCAAGGAGAAGGGGCTGGCGTACAAGGTCGGCAAGTTCCCCTTCACCGCCTCAGGCAAGGCCGTGGCGGCAGGCGATTCCGAAGGCTTCGTCAAGGTGATCAGCGACGCCAAGACCGGCGAAATCTTCGGGGTGCACATCCTCGGCAACGAGGCGCCCGAGCTGATCGCGGAGTACGTGCTGGCGATGAACATGGAAGCCAGCATCGACGAGGTGCACCGCTCGATCCATGCGCACCCGACCTTGAGCGAGGCGCTGATGGAGGCCGCGGCCGCGACGACGGGCGAGGCGATTCATATTTAGCGGAGGCCCGCGGACCGACTGATTGAGGGTGGGGCCGTTTCTCCGAACCGGCCTGGGTTCCAGCGCGCGAATTCACGCTGCAGCCGCGATTCAACTTTCAATCCAGGCCGGCTCGGAGGCTCGTGGACAATGATAGGTGACACTTTCCAGACAATGATGGGTGACACTTCCTTGGTGGATGCCATGGAAACTCGTTGGTCGAAAAGAAGTCCGAGCTGCATTCGTCAAGGCGC
>JBKJRG010000140.1:0-4176 GCA_046594805.1 Opitutaceae bacterium
TCCGCTGACCGGTGACGTGGCGAAGGCGGCGACCAAATGGACGTTCATCGTGGCCGGCGTGGCGTCGCTGGCGCTGGCGGCGTTCAGCCTCACCTTGCCGCACACGCCACCGCGGAAGGCGGCGGCGGGTTCCGGCGACAAGCTCGCCTGGCTCGAGGCGATGAAGCTCCTGAAACATCCCTTCGTGCTCGTGTTGTGGCTCGTCACGCTGGTCGATTCCTTCGTCCACAACTGCTACTTCAACTGGACCGGTGTCTTCCTCGGCACGGCCAGGGAGGCGGGTGGGGTGGGCATCGCGGCGAACTGGATCACGCCGGTGATGAGCATCGGCCAGATCGCGGAAATCCTCACCATGTTCATCCTCGGCGCGACGCTGAAGACCCTCGGCTGGCGCACCACGATGATCGTCGGCATCCTGGGGCACGCGGCGCGGTTCGCGGTCTACGCCTTTTTTCCGCAGAGCGCCGGGATCATTATCCTGGTCCAGATCCTCCACGGCATCTGTTACGCATTTTTCTTCGCCACGGTCTACATCTTCGTCGACGCGTATTTCCCCAAGGACATCCGCTCGAGTGCGCAGGGGTTGTTCAACCTGCAGATTCTCGGCGTGGGTGCCCTGCTCGCCAATTCGATCTGCCCGTGGCTCATTCAGAAGGTTTACACCGTGAATGGCGTGACGGATTTCCGCGGTCTCTTCCTGGTTCCGCTGATTGTGGCCTCCGCCGCGGCAGTCGCGCTCGCGCTCTTCTTTCATCCGCCGAAGGATGCGGCGACCTTCACGGGGCGGACGGCAGCGCCGTCGCATTGATCGCATCGATTTGCCCCGGCCCCACGCCGAGCCGGTATGCGCTGCTCACCGGTCGTTATCACTGGCGGAAGTTCCACGCGATCGTGTCGCCGCGGAGCTCACGGCCTTGCTCGCCGCGACGCGGGCGAAGGGCGAGGTGAGGTAGGGCAGAGCGACGTGAGGGCGGAGCAATCGCGGAATCGCGGAAGGGCGGAAACGCGGAACAGATTGAATTTTCTCCGCGTTTCCGCCCTTCCGCGTTTTCGCGATTGGCTTGGATGCGCGCCAGCTCAGCGAGCTGGCCTACAACTTGGGGCACCGTCGATTTCTTCGCGCCTTCGCGTGAGCGGATTGCACCACCGCCTCCAACCCAAAACTTTTAGTCGCCCCTGGAACTCCAAACTTCACTTTCTTTCCTGGCTTCCGAATTAATCCGAATTTGACGCGGCGAGGGCGCCGCATCCCCATTTTACGGTGGTCGTTGATGAAATGAAAAGAAAGCGATCGATGGGGCCGGGACGCCCCCGCCCCGGGGTTTGCTTCCGGTTGTAGGCCAGGTCAGCGGCTGACCTGGCTTCGAACGTCCGATTAAATGGACCGCCAGCTCAGCGACTGGGCCTGCAACTTTCGCTTTGCGGTCACTTTCACTTATTACGTGAAAGTGGTCAGGCCAGGATCGGATTCACCACTTGGCCGTGCACATCCGTCAGCCGGAATTGCCGGCCTTGGGAGCGGTAGGTGAACTGCTCGTGATCGAGCCCGAGCAGGTGCAGCAGCGTCGCCTGAAAATCGTGCACGTGCACGCCGTCTTTCGCCACGTTGTAGGAGAAATCGTCCGTCTCGCCATGCGTCATGCCGCGTTTGATGCCCGCGCCGGCCAGCCAAAGCGTGAAACAACGCGGGTGATGATCGCGCCCGCCTTTCCGCGTGCTCGGATCGAAATCGCCCTGGCGGAAAACCGTCCGGCCAAACTCGCCGCCCCAGATGACGAGCGTGTCCTCGAGCAGTCCGCGCTGTTGCAGATCGCGCACCAGCGCGGCGCTCGGCGCATCGGTGTCGCGGCACTGGATTTCGAGCTGGGTGAAAAGATTCTGGTGCTGATCCCAGCCGGCATGCATGAGCTGGATGAAGCGCACGCCCCGTTCCGCCAGCCGGCGCGCCATCAGGCAATTGTAGGCAAACGAACCCTGCCGCTGCACATCGGGCCCGTACGAGTCCAGGACATGCTTCGGTTCCTTCGAGATGTCGGTCAGCTCCGGCACGCTCGTCTGCATCTTGTACGCCATCTCATATTGCGCGATCCGCGTCGCGATCTCCGGGTCGCCGAACTGCTCGAAATGCGCCTGGTTGAGCTTTGCGAGATCGTCGAGCAGTCCGCGCTTCACCGCCGGGCTCATGCCGTCGGGATCGCGCACATTCAGCACCGGGTCGCCGCTGCCGCGGAATTTCACGCCCTGATATTTCGAGGGCAGAAATCCTGAACCCCAGTAGTAGTCGTAGAAAATCTGGCCGCAGCTCGCCTCCTTGTCGCGCGAAGTCATCGCCACGAACGCCGGCAGCTCGCTGTTCTCCGTGCCGAGCCCATAGCTGAGCCACGCCCCGATGCTGGGCCGGCCCGGCTGCTCCGACCCGGTGAGGAAAAACGTGGTCGCGGGCGCGTGGTTGATCGCCTCCGTGTACATCGACTTGATGAAACACAGCTCGTCCGCCAGCCCCTGCGTGTGGGGTAGCAAATCGGAAACGGTCGCGCCGCTCTGCCCGCACAGGCGAAACGGGGCGAGATTCGTCTGCACGTTGTAGGTTTTTTGCGACGCCGTCATCGTCGTCAGCCGCTGTCCGCCGCGCACCGAGTCCGGCAGCGGGGTGCCATGCAGTTTCGCGAGGCCCGGCTTGTAGTCGAAGAGGTCAACCTGCGACGGCGCGCCGGTCTGCATCAGGTAGATGATTCGCTTCACCTTCGGGGCGAAGTGCGGCAACGCCGGCAGCCCGCCAATCCGCGCGTGGGGATTCGCCGCCCGCAATCGCGGATTAAGCAGGGCGCCGAGCGCGAGCGCGCCAATCCCGCCGGCCGTGCGGCCAAAGAATTCGCGGCGGGTGAGCCAGGCGGCGCGCTCGTGGTGGGTCATCATGGGATGAGAGTGGCGGACAAAACAATTGAAGCAGGAAGCCAGGAAACCAGGAAGAAGCCAGGGCACGCTCTTTCGGTTTGGCCGCGTAAATGTAGGCCAGCTCGCTTGCGAGCGCGGTTTGGCGCGCGCAAGCGCGCTGACCTACGGTAAAGGCTTTTCTGCGCCAGGTCGGCGACCTGGCCTACAACGGTGAAAGTCGAGGCGTTCATTCCTTGGTCAGCGTTTCGTCGAGGTTGAGCAGCAGGCTCGCCAGGGCTGTGTGCGCCGCGAGTTCGACGGGATCGAGCGCGGAGTCGGGCTTCGATTCGCCCGCGGCAATGAACGTTTTCGCCTCGGCCGGCGTGGCCTGGAATTGTCGCCGCAACCGCGTGAGTGAGGCGGCGAGCACGGAAGCCTCCGCTTTCGTCGGGAGTCGCGCCGTGGTCAGCCGGAAACCATGCGCGATGCGGGCTTCGTCCGGGCTGCCCGCAGCCGGCTCCTGGAGCATCCGCTGGGCGAGCACGCGCGCGGCCTCGACGTACGTCACGTCGTTGAGCGTGGTCAGGGCGTGCAGCGGCGTGTTGGTCCGGGAGGCCGTGACAGAGCAGACCTGCCGATTCGCGGTGTCGAAGAAAAGCGTGGGCCCGACGATGCGCCGCCAAAAGGTGTAAACGCTCCGGCGATAGAGTGCGTCACCCGTATCCTGACGGTATTTTATTTTTCCGAAGGTCGCTTCTTCCCAGATCCCGGGCGGCTGGTAGCCGTTCACTCCGGGGCCGCCAATTTTTTCCGCCAGCAGCCCGCTGACGGCCAGCGCCTGGTCGCGAATCATCCAGCTCGGCAGCCGGAAGCGCGGACCGCGCGCCAGGAGCCGGTTTTCCGGATCCTGCTCGGCGAGCGCGGGCGTGACGGGTGACGACTGCCGGTACGTCGCGCTGGTGACGATTAGTCGGACCAGTTTTTTCACGTCCCAGCCGCCGTCGGCGAACTCACGCGCCAACCAGTCGAGCAATGCGGGATGCGAAGGTTTCTCGCCTTGCACCCCGAAATCGTCCGCGGTCTTCACGAGCCCGGTGCCGAAAAAAGTCGCCCAAAAACGATTCACCGTCACCCGCGCGGTGAGCGGGTGATCGAGTGCGACCAGCCAGCGTGCGAGCGCCAGGCGATTCGTCGGCGCATCGGCCGGAAGCGGCGGCAGGATCCGCGGGGTGCCCGGCGTTACTTTCTCCCCGGGTTGATCGTATGCGCCCCGCGCGAGGATGAACGTGTCGCGCGGCTCGG
>JBKJRG010000163.1:0-2882 GCA_046594805.1 Opitutaceae bacterium
GGGTTGCAAGCACGGCTTGGGCGAATCCGACGGCGGCATGCGCTCGTCCGGGTCCGCCGTGGTGATCCGCCACCAGAGCTCGGATTTTTCCAGCTGCCCCGGGGTGATCGCCGGCAATCCTTCCCGCGGGGCCGTGGCGTCCGCCGCCCGGTCGAGGCGGAGCCGGGCTTCGCGGTGGGCGGAGTCCGGTCCGTGGCAGGCGAAGCAGTTATCCGAGAGGATCGGCCGGATGTCGTGGTTGTAATCGACGACGGCGGGCAGCGGGGCGGTCGGAGCGGCCCAGGCGCGCGCGCAGAAAAACAGGCCCAGCGTGGTGGCGGCCCAGGCGTTCGCCGGGGGAAAGACCCGCCAGCGAAGGTCGTCGAACTGCGACCGGGTCACCTCAAAGCTTCCACGTGGCGCTGACGTAATACGTGCGGGGCGCATCAACGGTATTACTGCCGGGAGCGATGGTCGACTGCGGGAAGATCACATCGGTGACATTTTCACAGGTCAGGGCGTAATCCCAGTTCTTGCGACGGTAGTTCAGCCCGGCGTCCCAGCGGGTGGCGCCGGCGACTCGATAGGTATTTTCGGCGATGCCCCAGACGGAAGTCTGGTAAACGATGCCACCGCGCACGGAGAAGCCCGATGCCTGGGAACTGGTGATGTCGTAGCGAGCGAAAGCCTGGAACTTGTGCCTCGGCATGCCGCGAATTTCGCGGGGCGAACGTCCGTCTTCCTTGAAGCCGGGGGCCTGCGTTTCGGTGAAGGAGTAGCCCCCGACGAGGGCGAACGCGCGGGTCACGCTGCCACTGAACTCGAATTCCCAGCCCTTGGCGATATTGCCGCTCTCAATGATATTCTGCGAGCCGCCGGGCACGTTGATGATGTCGTTGCTCGTGTTGTTGCGGACATTGTCGACCTGGAGGATTTTATAATGGGCGGCATTGATGGCAAAAGCTCCGTCGAGCAGGGTCAATTTCACGCCGAATTCGTCATTGGTCGTGAGCGGAGTGGCGGTGCGAAGGATCTGCCGGGAGTCCGTCAGCGGAATATTCGGAAAGATTGGGACGAGGCGGGTGGCCGCACCCGCCTCGCTGGAAACGGCGTAGGCGGCCAGCCATTTCAGGGGCTTCACCGTGATGCCCAACAATGGACTTTCGACCGTGGCGGTCTTCGGCCGGTTCGAAACGGAGCCGTTGAAGTTGTTGCGGGTCCAGGTGGCCTTGCTCTGGTCGCGGCGAAGCCCGCCGGTCAGGATGATGCGCTCCCGAAAAGCCGAGAGCTGGGCGTTCGCAAAGTAGCCGAAGCTGCCGCCCTTGCTCACGTTGTCCACCGTCCTGACCAGAGCGGACCGCACCTGCTGGCCATAGACCGGATTGCTGATGTTGATCGGCTCCATCGGCGCCGTCGCGGTCGTACCGGCGCTGTCGCTCCGCCCAATGTCGTAACCCACCAGGACCGTCGCGCCGATTTTTTCATCGAGCCATTTCCTGGTCCCCACCACATCGCCCTGGGCACGGAGGATTTGGGCTTCGCTGTGAGCCCGGGTCGCGTTGCGCTGGTAGATGATTTCGCCGCTGTTGTTATAGGCGAAGAAATTGGCGACGACCCCGCGATAGTTGGTGCTGGTGCTATCGAAATAGGAGACCGCCTGGCGGGCGAAAAAGATCTCGTTGAACTGATGGGTGATGGTCGCGAAAACCGAATAGAGCTTGGTCCTCTGTCCCATGCCGGGCTCGCCGCTGCTGTTCAGCGACATCGGGGCCCACTGGCCCAGACGAAACTTCGGCACCACCCCGGGCGGGATCACCACCGCCTGCGAGGTGCTGGTCGTTCCCGTCTGGTTGACGGTATTGACCGGGGCGATATAGGGAGTGCTGAAGCCGCTCGAAGTGAGCCCCTTGAAGTATTCCAGGTCGACTGTCACCTGGGTCTTCTTCGTGACCTGCCAGAGAAACGAAGGATAGACGGCGGTCTTGCGGAACTTCTCGTGGTCGCGCCAGCTGTCCGCGTTGAGTTGAATCGCATTCAGCCGGTAAGCCATGTTCGTGCTGCCAATGGGACCGGTGGCGTCGACCGTGCCCCGGACGAAGGAACGGGAGCCGAGCATGACGGATGCCGTGACTGCTTTCTTGTTCTGAGGCCGCTTGGTGATGAAATTGACGTAGCCACCGGACTCGGAGGATCCGGCAATCGAGGCGGAGGGACCTTTGAGGATTTCGATTCGGTCCAGGTTGATCAAATCCGTCTCGAAGTTGGGCACGAGGAATCCATTGCGGTAGCGGTTGAACACGATGAAGCCGCGGATCACGCTGCCGTTTTGCACATTCTGCCGCTGCGTGACGCCCGGCGTGTAGCGAACGGCCTGTTCATACGTGAAGGCGCCCATGTCGCGCAGGAGTGCCTCGTTGATGATGCTGATGGATTGTGGCACGTTCTCCGCCGGCGTATTGAGGCGCGTGGCCGACGCGAGATTGGAAGAGCCGTAGGCACGACGGGAATCTTCGCGGACGGTGAACACATCTAGTGTGACGGTTTGTTCGTTCGCGGCGCGCGGCGGCACGGAGGTCGACGCCTGCTGAGCCTCGGCGGCCGAAGCCAGCAGGAGGACAACGGCGGGAAGGCGGCGTATGAATTTGGGGAATGAGGCAGCGTTCATAGAGAGGGGCTGACGGGCGGGGATTTAGGGCCAAGCCCAAGGAGGGAAAGTGGGACAAACCGTCCGGAGCTTGGATGTGGATTGTTAACAATATCGTCAAACAGATTGTTAACAAAACAAGCTATTCGCATCAGTGGCGCGGCTTCAGGAGGCTGGAGAAGTGCTGGCCAGCCTCGGTACCTCGGCTGCTACGTATCCTCGGATTGCTGCGTCACTGCGATGAGTTCGACGGAACGGT
>JBKJRG010000234.1:0-2514 GCA_046594805.1 Opitutaceae bacterium
ACCGGCTTATTTAAACACCATTTCATCACTTCCCTCCGACACATACCAGATGAGTGAAAGTCTTCACGTAGAGTCGATCCCCATCCACGCACGGCGTGCTATGGGTGCCTTCGCCAATGGGATTGCGGGCGAGCTGCTGGAACGTGTCGCCGGTCGCCAGCACGATCATTTCGCCCTTCGTGGTGGGACAGTAGATTTTTCCGTCAATCAAGACCGGCGACCCGAAGAACTCCGCTCGCAGTCGCTCCGACCAGATCTCGCGGCCGGTGGCGGCCTCGATCGCGCTCGCGATGCCCGCATCGCTGATCAGGTAGAGGCGTCCATCGAGGTAAAGCGGGGTGGGCACATAAGGTGTGGCCTTGCGCAGGGTGTAGGCGACATGGGTTTTGCTCACGTCGCCGCGGCCGCCGAGCTTGATGGCCGACAGATAATTGCCGGCGCCACCGCCCTGGCCGCAGCTGCCAATGACGAGATCGCCCGCGATCACCGGCGAGGCGACCACGCGTTTGTTGTACACGGGAGATTCCCAATTCTCTTTTCCCGTTTTCGGATCCAGGCTGGAGATGCCGTGCGATTGGCTGCTCAACAGCAATTCCGCGGGCGCGCCCGGCGGGGCGTGGAGGCAGGGTGTGCCGTACGCGGTGTTTTGCGGGCTGGGCTGACGCGGGGTTTTCCACACCGGGACACCGGTCTTCAGGTCGAGGGCGGTGACGAAGCTCGCGCCATCCTGGTCGTTGGTCACGATCACCAGGTTCTCATGGATCATCGGCGAGGCGCCGTGGCCGTGCTGCGATTCAAAGGTCCCGAGGTCCCGGCTCCAAAGTTCCTTGCCCGCGTGATCAAATGACCGGACCCAGAAGTGATCCTGCGACACGAAGCAGGCAATGACGCGCTCGGCATCCACGACCGGCGAACCGTTGGCAAAGCCGGCGTTCCGGTTGGCGGGACGGTGCGTGGGGAGCGGAAACTCCTTCGACCAGAGCTCGGTGCCATCTTTTTTCTGCAGGCACAGGAGGGCGCGCACCTTGCCGGACTCCATCGCGGTGGTGAGAAAGATGCGGTCGCCCCAAATGACCGGCTGCGAGTGACTCTCGCCGCGAATCGGCACCCGCCAGCGGAAATCCTGCTCGGACCAGGTGACCGGCACGCCCTTGGCGGCGCTGATGCCGGTGCCATTGGGGCCGCGGAAACGGGTCCAGTCCTGGGCGAGGGTCGTGGTCGCAAGCAGTGCCGCCGCAACAAAGAGGAGTGAGGTACCACGCATGTTTTTGAAAAGCCGAGCGCTCGGCCGGTTCAGGGTCGGCACAAGTCCGGGAGCACAGCTGCGGGTCCTCTCGTGGTCAAAGAGATTAGGCCGGGTCTCCGAGTAGTCACGGGCGTAAGAGACTTTGTGAAACGCGCACCGGAGGTGAAATTCTTTGTTCGTAGTCCCGCCTTCAGGCGGAATTCGACAAACCTTCCGCCTGAAGGCGGGACTACGAACGCAGAGGAGGCTTGGGTCAGGAAGTGCCGCGGCCTCCGGAACTGCGGCAGGATGCCGCAGGCACTGATGAAATTCACTCGCCGCGATGCGGTGGCTCACCCTGAGTACGTTGCCGTGCCCCTGGGTAAACCACTCCTCAAGCCGCTGGTTTGGATTCTGGCAGCGGCCGCTGCCGCTCTCGCAATGGGCCGGGCCGCGCCCGCCGCGCCGCCGGCGTTCATCGATGCTGCCCCGCCGAAGTGGAGCGAGCGGCGCGAAGCCGCCGCGCCCGCGGCCCGTGCGAATCCGGAGGCGACCTTCCATGCCGCGCCGAAGCCGCTGCCGAAACGGGCGGTCACCTCCGACTGGGCGTCCTTCCTCGGACCCAATCACAACATGGTCTCGCCGGAAACGGCGCTGCTCACCGAATTCCCCAAGGAAGGCCTCCGCCTGGTCTGGGAAATGAAAAAGGGCGAGGGTTTCGCCGCGCCGGCCATCGCGGGCGAGCGGCTGATCCTGTTCCACCGGGTCGGAGGCCACGAGCGGGTGGAGTGCCTGCATCCGCTCGACGGAAAGCGGTATTGGGAATTCAGCTACCCCAGTTCCTACAAGGATCGCTACGGCTTCAATTCCGGGCCGCGCGCGAGCCCGGTGATCGCGGACGGACGCGTCTTCACGTTCGGCGCGGAGGGCCGGCTGCACTGCCTGGATTTGGCCACGGGACAAGTGCTCTGGCAGCGCGACCTGCTCGCAGAGTTCCAGGTGAAGCAGAATTTCTTCGGGGTCGGCGCCACCCCGTTGGTCGAGGGCGACAAAGTGATCGTGAACCTTGGCGCCCCGGGCGGGCCTTGCGTGGCGGCGTTCGACACGCGGACCGGCAAGATGGCGTGGGGCGCGGGCAGCGACTGGGGGCCCAGCTATGCCTCGCCGATTCCGGCAACGGTGCACGGCCGGCGGCGGGTGTTTGTTTTCGCCGGCGGGGAGAGCCGGCCGGCGACGGGGGGGCTCCTCTGTATCGACCCGGCGAATGGCAAGGTGGACTTTACTTTTCC
>JBKJRG010000281.1:0-13612 GCA_046594805.1 Opitutaceae bacterium
CATGGCTTTGGTGCCCTCGACCTCGCCATCGTCATCCTCTGCGCGTTTCTGTTGCTCGGCATCGGGCTTTATTTCGCCCGCCGCCAAAAGACGACGGAGGACTTTTTTGTGGCCGGCCGAAATCGCAGCCCCGTGCTCGCGGGCGTTTCCCTTTTCGCCGCGCTTTTCACCATCATCGCCTACATCGGAGTTCCGGGGGAGGTGGTCCAAAACGGCCCGGTTCTCGTCTTCGGATCGGTGGCCGCCCTGCCGTTCAGCTACTTCGTCATCACCCGATACCTGATCCCCTCGTTCATGCGGCTGCCCATCACGAGCGGCTACGAATTGCTTGAAACCCGGCTGGGCCGCCCCGTTCGCCTGACCGCATCCATCACCTTCATCTGTGTTCGCCTCGTCTGGATGTCGCTGGTCGTTTACGCCGCCTCGGTGGTGCTGGTTAACGTCACTGGCTGCGATCGTCGTTGGCTGCCGCTGATCGGTGCGACCATCGGCCTGATCGCCACCCTCTATACACTGGCGGGCGGGATCGAAGCCGTGATGACGACGGCGGTTTTGCAATTTGCCCTCCTCCTGCTCGGCGCGGCGCTGACCGTCGGACTGATTACGCTGTATGCCGGCGGGGTCCGGCCCTGGTGGCCGCAGCAAGCTCCCGCGCATTGGATGCCGCAGCCTTTCTTCAGCGCGGATCCCCATGTCCGGCTGACGGTGGTGGGCACCTTCATTTCCTACTTCATCTCGACCGTCTGTGCCGGCGGTTCAGATCAGGTGGCGATTCAGCGTTACCTGACCACGCGCAACGCCGCCGCGGCCAGCCGGGCGGTGATGTTTGGCCACCTGAGTGTCGGCATTACTCTGCTCAGCCTTGGCTGCGTCGGCACCGCGCTCCTCGGTTATTTTTCACTCCATCCCGAACAGCTTCCACCAGGGACGGTGCTGGGGCGGGGCGGCGATGGGCTCTTCCCCTATTTTCTCGGCCACGGGCTGCCCACCGGTGTCTCCGGGCTCGTCGTCGCGGGTCTGCTCACGTCTGCGGTGTCCGGCGTCGCCCCGGGCATCAACTCGATCATCGCGGTGCTGAATCAGGAAGTCATCGAGCCCCTGGTGCGCAGGGGCACCACGGCGGAAGGTTCCAAGATGAAGATCGCCCGGCTGCTCTCGCTCGGGATCGGCGTCATCATAACGCTCGGCAGCCTCGCCATGAGTTTGGTGGCGGGAAACCTGGTCGAGGTTTCGAGCAAGACCGTGAATGTCTTCTTCTACCCGATGTTCGGCTTTTTCTTCCTCGCGCTCTTTGTGCGTTTCGCCACTTCCACGGGCGCCATCCTCGGGGCCATCTACGGGCTGACCACCGCCATCGTCGTCGGATACTGGGACGCGTTGACGGGCATGCCCCGGGTGAGTTTTCAATGGATCGGGCCGACTTCCATGCTCGTCACGTTGGTCGCGGGCTGTCTGTTCAGTCTCCTGCCGCTCAAGGGCCGTTCCCCGGCCTTCGCTTGGGCTCTTCGCGGCTCGGCGCTGGTTGCTCTCGCGTTCGCGGTGTCGCGGGTGATGGCGATCCATCCCTGACCGGAGTCAGTTGCGTGCGACAGGGTCCGGCGTTTTCAGCCAGGACCACGCACCCAGCGAATGCGCAGCCGCGAGTGATGCGCCCGCACAAGTGACCAACGTGAAGGCAAGCCGCGGAAGACGAAGCTGCGATCCGCTGCTACTCGCGCGCCCGGACATACAGGATCGTCAATGCGGCCCCCACGCGAGTATCGGCGCCGGCATCGTCCAATAGGGGCACGTAATGCGGCAGGCTCGCCGACGTCGAATGAGCAAGGAGGCCGTTACAGGCTTCAAAGCGCGCATCCATCGAACCCTTGGCCAGCACCTGCTCCAAGTCCGTGCGCCACGCCGGGCGGCGGGGCGGGTTGGCGTCGAGGGCGAATGCCGCACTCACCAAATACGCCTTCGCATCGGTGCCCGCCGGTTCGGCGTCCGCCGCCTGCGCGAGCATTGCCAGCGCCTTTGCGTCGGAGGTCCGGAGCCAGCGCAGCGCGTAGGCCGCAATCGAGCGCATCCGGGCATTGGGCGAGCTCAACAGGGCGGAAAGCCGCTCGAGCGCCTTGGGTTCGTCCCGCAGGGAGAGGGACCAGAGGGCCAGCGCACTCATCGGCTCCGAGGGGCCGTCCACCGTCCGGCGGACGAGATCGAGCACCGGTCCCTCGACGCGAACCCGCAGCTTGCAGAGCGTTTCAAGGGCCTGGGAAAGATCGGTCGAGGCCGGATTCAGGAATATCTTTTCGATCTGCTCGACGCACTCGGCGCGTTCCGCCCTGGTCGGCGAGGTGTTCGCCAGGACCCGCCAGACTCCAACGCGGTAGAGCAAGGAGTCCGCCTTGGGCGCAAGTTGGAGGAAGCGCTCGCGCATCGCAATCGCCTCGCCGCCGACGAGCAAGGCCTCGGCCGCATGGATTTTGATCCAGGTTTCGTCGCGGGCGAAGATGTCGTGGAGAATGTTCTTGGACTTCGTCGCCAGCGCGTCGTCGGGGGCCGTGAGCCAGGCCACGTTCACCCGCCGGATGATCTGCGGTTTCGACGGACCGTTGATGTCCATGTAGGAGAACAACACGGCATCGCCCACGAAATGAATCGCGCAGTAACAGTAGTCGCTGCGAGGATTGCTTTCGAGCAGCTTGGCCGTGCGCCATGTCAGCCCCCCATCGGCCGAGGTGGCCGCCACCAGCGGCGTCCGGCCCCGATAGGTCGAATTCCCCACCGCGAATGGAAACTGTCCGGAATAGTCGTTGAACACGGCCAGCAACGCGTTCGAACCGGGAAGTCGCTTGATGCTCGCGGGCGAGGCCGGCGAGCGCAGTGTCGTCGGCACCGGCGCGCTCCAAGTCACGCCGGCATCCGTCGAGCGCATTGCATACTGCCGGCCCTGATCGGTTCGCGCCCAGGTGAACAGTGAACCGTCGGCGAGTTCGACCGTGCCCGGCTCCTGCAGACCCGTGCCGCTCACAGCCGGCAACGCCCACCAGCTCTTCGACTCGGTCCAGGTCGCGCCATCGTCGTCGGAATAATACCAGAGATCGATCGCCCGCAGATCGACCGCGTGCTCGCCACCCGTTTCGCCCGTGACGCGGTGATAGGCGAGTGGCAGGATCAGCCGGCCTTTCGAGGTCTGGATGACGCGGTCGTTATTCAAGACGTAATACCCCGGCGCCTTCAGCAGGCTGCGCGGCGCGGACCACGTGACGCCTTCGTCGCTCGAAATCCGCAGGAACGGGTGACAGTCCATGGTCCCGCGCTTGATCGCCGTGAAGAGCGCAATCTTGCCGCTCGCGAGCCGGGGCAGCGAGGCGCTCATCTCCAGCGTGCCCGGTTCAGGCGTGGACAACGGTTTGGGGTCGGTCCACGTCCGGCCCTGGTCGTCCGACGTCATCTGGGCAATTCCGCACGGGCTGAAGTCCGATGCGCCGCCGGAAAATTGCGAAAAGAGGAAGAGAATCCGGCCGGACTTGAGCGTGACGAACGCCCCTTCCGAATTGCGAGGATGCTCCACCGTGCTGGGCAGGGAATGCGCGACCACGTTGACCGGTTCCGCGGCCGGGAGCCGGCCGCCGAGCAGGGCCACCCCGAGGAGAAAGAGATTCTTGATCATCGGGCTGGAACTTTCGGAATATTCAACGCCGCCAGCGGGACGCGCCGGATCCGCAGCCGGGAGAGCCGGCCGAGTTGATCGTTGCCGGCCACGTACGCGAGCAGCACCGCATCGGCGGTAAAATGAATGGCGGTGTAGCAAAACCAGCCCGTGAGATCGTCCTCAATCACCTGCGGCGCTCCCCAGCTTTTCGCGCCGTCGGTCGAGAACGCCGCCACCAAGGGCGCGCGTTGCGTCAGCTTCTCCGGCGCCGGCACGCGTCCCGAGTGGTCATTATAGATCACCATGAGGGTGTCGGTCTTCGGCACCCGTTTGATGCTGGCCGGCGAATTTGGCGAGCTGAGGGACGTCAGCACCGGCGCGGTCCAGGTCAGCCCGTCGTCCTTTGAAGTGAAACCATACTGGAAACGCTGGTCCGTGCGGCTCCAGCCGTAGAGCGAGCCGTCGGGCAACTGGACGACGCCCGGCTCCTGCAGCCCGGACGCACTCGCAACCGGAAGGGCCCACCACGTGTTTGCTTCCTTCCACGTCGCGCCTTCGTCGTCGGAGTAGATCCACATCGAAATGGCCCGCGAGTCCCACGACGACCGCTCGTCCGCACTGCCCGTCGTGCGGTGATAGCCCAGCGGGATGATGATGCGACCGCTGGAAGTCTGGATCACCCGATCGTTGTTCAGCACGAAATAGCCCGGCGCCGCCAGCACTGTCTTTGGCTCGGACCAGGTCGCGCCTTCGTCAGTCGAAATCGACATGAGCGGATGGCAGTCGAGCCACTTGTTTCCCTTCACGCAGTGAAACCGCGCGATCTTGCCGCTGGCCAGGCGGAGGAACGAAACGCTCATGATATTCTGATAGCGTCCGGTCGTCACCGCGACGCGCGGCTGGCTCCACGTCTTTCCCTGATCATCCGAATAAATTTCGGCGATGGCCGACGGACTGTGATCGTGCTGGCCCTCGGAAAACTGCGAATAAGAAAAAAGGATTCGGCCCGAGCGCAGCGTGACGAAGGCCCCTTCCGTATTGCGCGGATGTTCCGGCGTCGGACTGATGTCGTAAGGCGGCGGCAGAGCCGGGGCGGCGCGCAGGCCGGCGAGCAAAGCGAGACCAAGGACGAGCGACGCGAATTTCCGCATCGGGACAAGGTCGCGACGGGGGCGGGGCCCCGCGCCGGAATCGGTGGCAACACGACGGGGCGAAAATGCACCGGCAGGGGTGAGCAGGATCATGTGATTCAGGATGCGGCCGCCTTTCCACTCCTAAAGGTTCGACAAGCTATCAAAAAAAATGACACGTTTGCCCTACGTGAAGCACCACGCCTCTGCGCTTTCGGAGTTCCACCGCGCCAGCGTGTCTGATCAGGCGGCCGCCGCGCTCCGGGAATCGATTCTCCAGGGCGCGTGGGGCAAGCTCCTGCCAGGCGAACATGAGCTGGCGCGCCGCCTCAGCGTCAGCCGGCCCACGGTCCGCGCCGCCCTGGCGCGGTTGGCGGAAGACGGCTTCATCACCATCAAGAAAGGATGCCGCACCCGGCTGCGGCCGACGCGCCGCAAAAATTTATTCAAAGCTCCGCCCACCGTCTGCCTGGTTGTTCCCTCGTCGCGCGAAACGAGGGGCTTCAGCGGGCATCCCGTGCTCATGGAAATGCGGGCACGCTTTGCCGAACAGGGAGTCGGCTGGGAGGAAATCTTCGATCGCGCACTCGCCGGACGGCATCCTGAATCCCGCCTGGCCAGCATGGTCAGCGGCCGGCGGCATGTCTGCTGGCTGTTGCTTGGCGCGTCGGCCACTATCCAACGGTGGTTTGCCGAGGCCTGCGTCCCCACGTTGGTCCTTGGCTCGTGCCACGCAGGCGTCGAACTGCCCTCCGTCGACGTCAATTACTACGCGATCGGGTGGCACGCCGCGGGCTGTCTCGCCAAGCACGGCCACCGGCGGGTGGCATTGGTCCTCCCGCATCAACCGCTCGCGGGCGACCTCGCCTGCCTGCGTGGACTTTCCGAGTATTTTCACCAGCAGGAAAAGCAGAACTCGGTGGTCGAGATCGCGGCCGGCCCCAGCCGCGCAGGCCTGCTGGCGATGTTGGACCACATGTTACGCAGCACGAACGCCGCCACCGCGATCTTCTGCGTTCACGTGGAGCATCTCCTCATGGTGCTGGTATACCTCCTGCGGACGGGACGGCGGGTGCCCAACGAGGTCTCGCTCATTTGCCGGGAGACCAGCGTATCCGTGGATCTCGGGCTGCCGGAAATCACGCGCTATCAAAGTCCCGCCGCCAAACAGGCGCGCCTGGCCGTCCGGATTGCGCAAAGCATGCTTTCCGGGCATCAGGTCACGACGACTCCGAACCTGATCCTGCCCGCTTTCGTGCCCGGAGAAACACTGTCACAGGCCAGCCCCGCCCGATCGCGCGCCACTTGAAAAATGGAAACCGGCCTGGGGCTACCAGCCTGGCGCGGCCTTGCAACGGCGCTGGTTCGAGCGCGCCGGAATGAACTTTGCCAGCGCGAACCTGGTAGCGAACGATTTTCACGCCGGGATGGAATCAGGCTTTCGCCACCGCGACGCATTCAATCTCGTACTGCAACGTCGCCGGCAGGCAGTGGGTGATTGTCGTGCGGGTGGGAAACGGCGCCGAGAAATATTCGCGGTAGAGTTCGTTGTACCGCGCGACATTCGCCGGGTCGCGGATGTAGTTGCGCGTCTGGATGACGTGCTTGAGGTCGCTCCCCGCGGTCTCGAGGACCTTGCGCATGTTTTCGACCGAACGCCGGAATTCGCCTTCGAAGGTGTCCGCCACGATCTTGCCGGTCGCATCGACCGAGGCCTGGCCGGAGACGAGGATCAAATCGCCGACTCGCACCGCCGGGCTAAACGGCAAATGCGAAACCGGGGTGTCCTTGGCGGTGGGATAAGTGACGGTGGTTTTCATGCGAATTTGAACTCTGGCGCGGTAATGGGATCGAGCGGATAGATGGGTCTCTGCAGGTGGCGCCAGGGTAGTGACGCGAGGTTGCCGGTGCAGGGGCCGGGAGTGTCGACGTTGTAGGTCGCCGCCGTGATGGGATCATACGCCCGGCGATGGGCCACCGCCGCTTTCACGCCGATGAACGCGAAATCACGCGGTTCGATTCCCTGGCTGCGCAGCTGGCCGAGGTCGAACGGCGGAGTCTTCCGGCTCGTCAGCAAGACCGTGACCCCGCCCGTCCGCACGACCGCACAGGGGCCCATGGCCACGTTGACGCCGCTCATCGAAGCGAGATGGCTCTGCCGGTCCTCGAGCGTGAAGTTGCCATCGCTGCGCGAAACGAAGGTCGCTTTAATTTCGATCGGGCCGGCGTCGAGCTTCGAGCCTCGGCCCCCGATGGCGATGACGCGCTGCTCTCCGGAACCCGCATCCTTCAACGCGGAGACGGCGAGTGGATCGTTGATCACCACGAGGGAGCGATCGACGCCCTGGCGCAACAACGCGCGCAGGATGCCCGTGCTGTCGCCGGGAGCGCCGCCACCGATGTTGTCGGAAGGCTCGACCAGCAAAGTGGGGCCATTGACCGGGGTCGCCGCTTTCAGGCCCGCGACCACCTCATCGACCGCGGGATATTCGATGGTGCCACGCGCCCGCAACGACCAGGCCAGCTCCGCCCCCGCCTGGAGGTGGGCACGCGCCTGGCCCTCCGCTGCGGTCGTGACGATGCTCAGGGAGCAACCCGTGTCAGGGGTGTCGGCAAACGAATAGCCGGCGGCGACGTTATACGCCCAGACGTCGGGGTGCAGCGCTTCCGTTTTCTGAGCAAAAAGTTCCAGCGAAAGCATCGGGTCGGCGTGGGTGCCTGTCCCGGGTGGCGCCCACATCAGCGGCACCCGGCACCAGGCCATGCGCGGCACGCGTTTCTCCCTCAGGCAGCGACCCAACAAGGCCGCCCCGCGCACCGCCGCCTGCTTGGCGTCGGTGTGCGGGTTCTCCCGATACATCACGAGGCCGTTGGCGTTGGCACACATCCGCGCGCTCACATTGCCGTGGAGATCGAGGACGCCGAAGAGCGGAACCTGCTCCGCTCCCGGCAGAGTCCGAATCCGGGCGAGCAACTCTCCCTCGGGGTCGACCCGGCTCTGCGTCACCATCGCCCCATGCAGCACGAGATAGATCGCATCAACCCCTTGGGCCAATGCCGGCCGGCTGCGCAGCTCAAACTCCGCCCAGTAGCGTTCGAACATTTCGTCCGCCACGATCCCGCTCGGCATCGCGCGCGCATCGATCGTCGGGATCACTTCCCAACCCTGGCGCCCGGCCTCCTCGAGCAACCCGTCGGTGGGCGAAGCGTCGCCCAATTTGCCCAGAATCGCCTGGCCAGACATGATCTCGAAGTCATCCCACCGCGTGATCTCTTCAAGAAAGGTGTGGGTCTCGTGGAAGAGACCGGCAAACAGAATGCGGGGTTTCATGGCTGACCGCTCGGCCCCGCTCAAGCTGGGGCCGCCCAAGTGGCGGCATGACGCCGAAACGCCACCGCCGCGCGCTTCAGCGCCTCGTCGATGTCGCTGTCCCCGTGCGCGAGGCTGATCGACCATAGGCCGCGTTCAATCGCGCGTACGCCTTCCTCGAGCAGGCATCGGCGCAGGTGCGTCCATCGAGGCGCATCGTGCCGGCGCACGTAATCACGATAGTCGTTGACCGGGCCCTCGGCCGCGCCGGGCTTCAGGATGACGGTGTGAAAAATCAGGCCGGGGCCCTGGGGCCGCATCGGCACCTTATGCTCAGCGGCCAGCGCGGCCAGTCCCGCCATCAATTTCCGGCCCAACTTCTGGATCCGCGCGGGGTGCTCCCCACCCTGCGCCCGGATCTGGTCGAGACACCATTTGCTCGCCGCGAGACAAAGGGGATTGGCGTTCAACGTCCCGGCGTGGACCACTTCGCCGGAAATGATCTTGGCCATCGCCCCCTTCGTCCCGGCCAGCGCCGCGAACGGCGTGCCGCCGCCCACGGCCTTGCCGAGGATGGTGAGGTCGGGCTTGTATCCGTAGTAGCCCTGCGCGCAGGCCGCGCCGAAACGGAAGCCAGTGATCGTCTCGTCCGAGATCATCAGCATGCCGTCGCGATCGCAGAGCTCGCGAATCGTGGCCAGCAGGCCCGACGCCGGCTCGATCACACAGGTGTTGCAAAGCACCGGCTCGAAAACGATGGCCGCGATCTGGCCGCGAAACTGGTCGACGCGCCGGCAGAGATGGGCGACGTCGTTCCAGCGGGCCACGACAAACTGATCCAGCACTTCGGGAATCACGCCCTTGCTCGGGTGCAAACGCGCCGGATTCTCATCCTCACCCCAGCGGTCGATGGGGTTGGCAAAGCCCACCAGCCCCTCGTCCGCCCAGCCGTGGTAATGTCCCTCGAAGCGCAGGATCAATTTGCGGCCGGTGTGGGCGCGCGCGAGGCGGAACGCCGTGAGCACGACTTCAGTGGCCGAATTATTGAAGCGGATCAGCTCCGCCGAGGGGATGAGCTGCTGGATGCGCTCCGCAACGTCGATTTCGAGTTCGCATTGCGCGGCCCAATGCGTCCCGAGCCGGGCCTGCGCGGCGATGACATCAGCCATGCCGGCCGGGGCGTGGCCGTAGAGGAGCGCGCCCTGGCCGAGCTGGAAATCGAGGTAGTGGTTCCCGTCAACGTCCCAAAGGTTGGGTCCACTGCCGCGGGCAAAATAAAGCGGCACCGGCGCCTCCATCTTGCGGATGCCACTGTTGACGCCGGCAGCAATACTGCGCTGGGCACGAAGGAAAAGCTCCTGGGAGCGGGCGAATGTATAGGGCATGGAAATGTCTAGGCGCTGGCGGCCGCGAGCGGAAGGCTCTCGAGCATCGCGGCGATCAGTGCCCCGCGCTGCGCCTTCGGGCGGGCACCGTGCCGCACACCCTCGCCACGAGCCGTGCCTGCTGCTCCTCCGGCGGATGGGCGACAATCGCGCGCCCGGCCGGACGATCCACCGCAGCGGCTGTGTAGGTTCGATGACATGTCCGTAGCGGATGTGGATGTTCTCGAGGAATCCGAGGTTCAGGGTCAGGGCCGAATGGCGCTAAGTTAGCGAAATGGGATTCTTGATACGCAACGTGATATCACCGAAAATCGAAACGAATGGCCGCCTTAACTTAGCGCCATTCGGGTCAGGGCCCGTCCATTCCGCACGAGCACTTCGAGGAGGGAGAAGGATTTCTCGAGTACCGCGATGCTCATGGATTTTGCCGGGCCACGCCGTTTCACACTGCGAAACGCTCGTATCGTCAAACAAAATGACGCCCGCGTTGGATTTCATGAGTGGTGGGGCGCACCTCAGTTTTTGAATGGGTCGATTGGGGTGGCGTGGGGAAAGAGCAAACGCCAGCGACCAGTGCGGCGGACGGTTCGCCGCGCTTTTTCGCCGTGCCGCAGTCGAGCCGGTTCCGATTGGTTTGCAGGTAAATGATTTCGCGCTGGAGGTGCTCGCCGGCCCTGCCCTCCAGCCGGGGACGCAGTTGTTCGAGTGCGGTGATGACCGCGCAACTTTCGTCGGCTTTGAGCTTGGTCAAGAGCGGTGCGACCCAGGCGCGCGCCGCTCCATCGTCGTCGGGGTGCAGCGTGCGAGCGGCCGCCCAGAGGTGCTCGCTAACGTGATAAAAGTCCGCCCGCTGGCCTGTCCCCGGGAAGCGGTCGCCCGCCAGGAAGCCAGGGAAATTTATGGCTTCCTGGCTCCTGCATTCCCGCTGATGCTGTCCACCCGGCGTCTGGCTGCCTGGGTTGACTCCTTTTGACCGGGTGCCATCCCTGCGAACTACCTTGATGCGCAAGAATCTCTGGCGGTAATAGACCCAGCCCCGCGACATTCCATGAACCACCCCACCCCCACGCCTCCGCACCCGATCGGTTTCGCCCGTTATCGCCAAATCACCACTCGATTTGCTGCAATCACCGCCACCACCCTGCTGGCCGCCGCTCTTGCCTCCGCCCAACCCGCACCGCAGAAGGCGGCGCCCGCCGACGCGACGAAGTCAGCGGCCAAGGCGGATCCCGGCCCCGTGCCGGCTCCCGGTACGCAGAATTTCAATACCGTCTTCGCAAAGCTGAAGGCCGGGAAGCAGGTGTTCTGTAATACCATCACGGAGCCCGACCTCGAAGCGGCAAAAAAAGCCTGCGAAGGCCAGGATTACATCTGGATCGAAATGCAGCACGCCTTGCTGACCTGGCGCGAGACGCAGCAATTGATCAAGGTGATCGCCGAGGCCGGTTGCATCCCGTTCGTCCGCGTGCCTTCCGCCAACGTCGGCGACATCCAGAAAGCCACTGATGCCGGTGCCCTCGGCATCATCATCCCGATGGTCGAGACAGTCCAGGAGGCCCGGAATGCGGTCATGTTCGCCAAATTCCCGATCGGTCTGCGCGAGAGCCCGAACACCAAGCCGTGGGGCCATCGCAGCTCGGGCAACATGCAGGCGCCCTCCCTCTGGGGTCGCGGCTATGCCACGAACGCCAACAACAATATTTTCATCATGATCCAGATCGAGAGCCCGGCCGGGGTCGGCATCATCGACGTCATGCTCGATGAAGTGGAGGGCATCGATGGCGTCATGGTCGCGAGCAACGATTTCGGCATCCATGGCGGCGATCGCGATGGCTCCCCCAGCTATAACGCGCGCGAAAAACTCGTCCGCGATTCCGTCCTGGCCCATGGCAAAGTCCTGGTCGGACCCTCCAGCTGGCAGAACCGTCCCGGTTACACGATGTTTCAAGGCCGTCGCTCCGCCACCAACACCGGCTACGAGCCACCTGCGCCGGCGAAATGACCCGCTCAGGCGCGGCGAGGTAGGCCGGGCCTTATCGCGCCTGACCACCGGATTTGAGCGCCTCACCGATGCACCCGGTGGGCTTCGACGGAATGATGCAAACCATCGCGGCCGACAACTTCACCGGCCAGCGCGTCCGGCTGAGCGGAGGGTGAAGACGGAGGAGACTCATGCCGTTGAGAGAGGCACCGCTTGGTTTTGCTCTCAGCTCCAACCCCCAGGAAACAGCTTCAGGTTCGTAGTCCCGCCTTCAGGCGGAATCCGAACGGCTCAGTCGAAGATCGGGAAGAAGGTGTTGAACGCCGCTTCGGCGAAATGCCCCGGATCGTTGAACCGGCGGTGCCGGTCGAGCGCGTCGATGGCGGTCATCTCGACGGCGGTGAGGGTGAAATCGAAGAGCGCGAGATTTTCGGCGAAGCGCGCGGGAGTCTGGGTCTTGGGGATGACGGAGCAGCCGCGTTGCACCCCCCAGCGGAGCACGATCTGCGCCGGGGTTTTGCCGTGCGCCGCGGCGATTCCGGTCAGCACCGGATCGACGAGCACATTCTCCTCCGGCTTGGCCATGCCCAGCGGCAGATAAGACGGCGCGCCGAGCGGAGAAAACGCCGTGACGGCGATTTTCTCCTGCTGGCAGAACCGGAGCTGCCGGGGCTGCGCGAGATACGGATGCAGTTCGATCTGATGCACCACGGGCCGGATCGAGCAGCTGCCGAGCACTTCACGCAGCATCGAGATATTCAAGTTGCACACGCCAATTCGCTTCACGAGGCCGGCGCGCTGCAGTTCTTCCATGGCGGCCCACGTCTCGGCGTAAGGGACGTGAATGGGCTTCAGCGCGGGCCGCGCCGCCTTTGGATCGTGAAACCATTCCGGCGGGTAACGCACCTCGAAGGGCACGAACGCGAGCGCGATCGGAAAATGGACAAGATAGAGATCGAGCACGTCGAGCTGCAGGTCGCGCAACGAGCGCTCGCAGGCCGCCCGCACGTGCTTCGGTTCGTGGTAGGTGTTCCAGAGCTTCGAGGTCACCCACATGTCCTCCCGCCGGCACAGTCCCTCGCGCAGCGCGGCAGCCAACCCGACCCCGACTTCGGTTTCATTCCCGTAATCGCACGCGCAGTCGAGATGCCGGAAACCCGCGCGAATTGCCTCCTTCACCAGGCCAGGCGCCTGCGCCTTGGGTATTTTCCACAGGCCAAGGCCCACCGCGGGAAATTGACCGCCGTCGGAAAGCGTTAACGCGGGCGCGGAAATTGAGGAGGAAGAGATCATGGGAATCGAGCGGGCGCCACTACAGCGCGCTCAAATTTCCGTGTCAAAGCAGTCCCCATTGCGCGCACGGGTAGGCGGGACCGCTCTCGCCATCGGGCTGACGAACTCTAGTTTGCGTCGCGGTGCACCTTCACCGTGGTGGTCGAACCGTGCGACCCACCAACCAAGGTGGAGCGTCCCACGTAGAATTGGCCGCAACGGAGCGGCGGTTGCAAACCACAGCCATCCCATAGCGCGTGAAAAACGCGCTCGCGCGGCGTGCGTTACGAGGGAGAAGGGCGGCGGAGCCGGCCACAGGCGATGCAGGATTTTCTGGCGGTATTTTAGTGGTGCGAGCGAAGAAACGTTCTGGTGCTGTCCCATGAGTTACGCGGCGAAACCGGGCAGCCACCTCTGGAGTTCGCGTTCGATGGTCGGTGGCGGCCCGTCGGCTGTCCCATGGCGGCGCAGCAATTGCCCCAGATCGTGCCGGTGCCACAAGGCGGCGCGCAGCAGGGTGAAGAGTCGCGCGAAGCTGTGCGGCCAGCGACTGCGCCAAGTCTGGAAACGCAGCAGCACGTAAACCAGCAACGCCGTCCATAACTGCCACTTCACCGCATTGGCGTTGTGGCCGAGAAAGTCGGCTAGTTGCAGGGTCTGCTTGATCTGTTTGAAGAACGCCTCGATCTGCCAGCGGCAGCGATACAGCTCGGCGATACTCGTCGCCGCCCACGCCAAGTTGTTCGTCACGAAGACCATTTCCCGCTCCTCACCCTCGACCCACACCAGCGCCCGCACCCGGCGCATGCGTGACGGATAATCCTTCCGGCTGTGCCGGCCCGTCAGCACGATCTCCTCGTCGGCGAGGATTTTCGGATCGGTGCGGCGCCGCCGTTTGAC
>JBKJRG010000408.1:0-3685 GCA_046594805.1 Opitutaceae bacterium
GGCGATCCCCAACTCACGCTGTTTGGCGCCGGCGGCGTGCGAATCGGTGCCAACGACGACTGGGGCGGGACCACGGCCCTCAGCTCGGCCTTTGCGGCGGTGGGTGCCTTCGTGCTCCCTGGTGGCTCGAAGGACGCTGCCTTGGTGGCAACCCTTGCGCCCGGAAATTACACCGTGGAAGTGAAAGGGGTGGGGAACACAACGGGTCTGGCACTGGTGGAAGTTTACGACGTGCCGTAGCGAATTCGCCACGACGCCGCCTGAGCCGGTTATCATGGTGGGGCTCGCTCTCCGAGCGGGCCCAGGGTTGCGCGTTGACCGCAGCTGGAGTGGTGGAGTTCGAGGATCGCCCCGCCGAGTGAAGGGTTGCGCGAGTCAGCCGCGCTTCGTTATCGTGCCGGCTGTGTTCTCCTCGGTGCGCGCTCCCGCGTTTCTTTTCATGGCGTTGGCCGCTGCGCCGGCATTTGCGGTCAGCCTCCGGATGGAGACGGGTTTCCTCCACCGCTCCTGATTCACTGCAATTTACCGCCGCACCTTCCTCCCATGCCGCGTTTTCCTCTTCGTTCCCTTTTGGCCGTATGCGCGTGGGCGCTGGCGTGGGCGGCCGCCACAACACCACTGGCAGCCGGCACCGTCATCACCAACGTGAAGGATGCCAAGGGCCAGCCGGTGGCGGACGCCGTGGTTTCGCTGGTGGCACTCGATCCGTCTGTTCCCGTGCCGGCCGTCGCCGCGGCCGATCCCGTGGTGATCACCCAGCAGGGGCAGGAATTCGCGCCTTACGTCAACGTGATCGCCGTCGGCACGCGGGTGAGTTTTCCCAACCACGACAAAATCCATCATCAGGTTTATTCGCTCTCGAAAACCAAACCGTTCGAGCTCCCCCTGTATGGGCCCGGCGTCACCCAGACGGTCCTCTTCGATCGACCCGGCGTCGTGTCCCTGGGCTGTAACATCCACGACTGGATGGCGGCCTACATTGTTGTGCTGGAAACCCCGTGGTCCGCGAAAACCGCCGTCGCTGGGGTTGCCTCGGTCACGAACCTCGCGCCGGGCCGCTACCGGTTGGATGTCTGGCACCCGCGGCTGGCCGGTGAATCGCACCGTGAGATTGTGGTTCCGTCCGGCGATGCTCCTCCGCAAACAATCTCCATCACGCTCAAGGCGGATCGCCGGATCCGCCGCGCCCCCGAAGGTGCCGGCGGCGGCTACAAGTGACGGACCCAACGGCCAGGCGCGCGCCCCGCCGGTCCACCGGGCTGCCGCGCGGTTTCCGCTTCCGCCGCTTCAGCCTGCGACTGCTCTCGCTGTTGCTCGGCCTGCTCTTTGCCGCGCTGGCGACCACGTACCTCGTCGTCTCCCGGGCCAACGCCGACACTGCGCAGCAGCACGCGCGCACCAACGTCGAGCTCGCCGCCCGCGCCGTGCGATCCGCCATCAAGCAGCGCCTGGATTTTCTCGCCCGTAGCGCCGACCTCATGGGTCGCGACGATGCGCTCAAGACGGTCTTGCGCGCGAGCGACCCGGCCACGCTCGCGACGTTGCTGCAAAGTTTCACCCGGCGCGTCGCTGCGCCCGTGATCGTGCTTTATGACGACAATGGCCGGTTGCTTGCCAGCAGTCAGGGTGCGCTGGACACCGAAAACAGCGGACCTTTTAGCGAGCTTATCCGCAGCGCGATTGAAAAGGACCTGATTGAGAACAGCGGCTTCTCCTACCTGAAGGACGAGCTGCATGTCCTGATCGTCGTGCCCCTCTACGCGCCGCATCCGAACATTTTCGGCTGGTTCGGCCTCGCCTTTCCCATCGACCGCGAATTTGGCCTGAGCGTCAGGGAAACGACCGGCGTCGAGCTAACCTACCTTTCGATTGCGAATCCGGATCGGCCCCGGCTCCTCGCCACCACGCTCCCGGCCAGCGCAATCACCCCCATCGCCCGCGCCGTCGCCGCCGCCGACCGCGACCGCCCTTCAACTGAAATCATCGACCTGCTCGACGACCGCTACGTGTCGCTGATCAGCTTTCAGGACATGCTTGCCGCGCCGCCCATCGCGCTGGTCCTCCAGCGTCCGCTCAGCCCCGAGCTGGCGTCCGCGCGCGAATTGGAAAACTACCTGCTGCTCACTTCACTCGCCGCGCTCGCCGCCGCCACGCTGCTCGCGCTCGGCATCGCGCGAGGGGTCAGCCAGCCGGTGCAGCAACTTGCCGCCCATACGCGGGTGATCGCCGCCGGCGACTACGCCACGCGAATCAACCTCGATCGGGTCGACGAGCTCGGCCAGCTCGCCGATGCGATGAACACCATGTCCACCGGCCTCGCCGAGCGCGATCAGGTCCGGGATCTTCTAGACAAGAACGTCTCCCCCGAGGTGGCGGCCCAGCTGATGCGCGACGGCTCGGCCCTCGGCGGTGAAGAGCGCGAGGTCACGATCCTGTTCGCGGACCTGCGGGGCTTCACGACCTTGAGCGAGAAATTGCCGGCCCCCGATTTGCTGGCGCTGCTCAACCGCTACCTCGACCGCATGAGCACCGCGATCGAGCGCGAGGGTGGGGTGATCGATAAATTCATCGGGGACGCCATCATGGCGCTGTTTGGCGCACCGGTCGCGCAAGGCGATGGGCCAGTCCGCGCGCTGGCCGCCGCCCGGGGGATGGAGCACGCCCTCATCGGGCTGAACGCCGAGCTCGCCGCCGAGGGCCGCCCGCCGCTCGCGCTGGGCATCGGCGTGAACACCGCCCGCGTCGTGGCGGGCAACATCGGTTCCCACCGCCGGCTCAACTACTCCGTGATTGGCGACGGCGTAAACGTGGCCGCCCGCCTGCAAGCCCTCACGCGCAACGCCGACTATCGCACCAACATCATCACCAGCGCCGCGACCCTGGCCGCCTGCCGGGGAGCTTTCCCGGCCGGGGCCGGTGGGATGGCCGTTCCCCCGCGCCCGCTCGGAATGGTCGCCCTCAAAGGCCGCGCGGGGCTGGTGGAGATTTTTGCCGTCGAGTAAGTCGCTTTCTGTTTCATGGCCTCCCCTTAATCAGCCGCGGTTCACGCCCGTTTTCCGCATCGTGGTAGGGGGCCGCGGCTTTCCGGTTCGCGTAGGGGCGCCGCTCGTCGGCGCCCGCGGGCGTCGTCAAGCGACGCCCCTACGAAAGCGTTGCCAAACTGGAAAACCGTGTGGGCTGGGGCCGCGGCGGGTTATTCTGTTTGATGGAAGACCGGGGATCGATAGGCAGGAGTCACCCCAATGAAAAAATTCTCCCTCCTGTTGCTCGCCTCGGCCGCGGCCGTCCTGGCTTTAGCGCAAGACGCCGCCAAGAAAGCGCCTCCGGCCTCCGCCAAGTCGGCCTCGTCCGCTCCCGCCACCATTCCGGCATCGGCGGCGACCATCAAGGCGCCCCTGGTTTTGAAAAACGGCGCCATCGGCCAGCCCGACGTCACCGACTTCAGCGACGGCGGCAAGGCGGTGTTCGAGTTCAGCGTCCCCAAGGCCGGCGATTACGTGATTCACGCCGTCGTGAATGCGTCCGGGGAGGAAGCGAATTCGTTTTTTCTGAACATCGATGCGCAACCCGAAGACCCGGGGATGATCTGGGACATCGACGTGACCAGTGGATTTGAGGAACGGATCGTCAGCTGGCGCGGCAAGGGCGAGGCGGACAGCGACGAGTTCAAGCCCAAGCGTTTCAC
>JBKJRG010000467.1:0-2792 GCA_046594805.1 Opitutaceae bacterium
TCACGGCGCACCTCGGGCTCGCTCATGCCGCGCGGCTGCTGCAGGCGGGGCTGGCGGATGAAGTGCTCGTTTTCTCCTTCGATTTCGTGAGCCCGTTTGTGGCGGGAGGATTCAACAGCCTGAAAATCCTGAACGGCTCGATGCCGGCGCCCTTCGCGGTGCGCGAGGTGGGCGCGATCGGATTGGGCGACGGGGCGGGCTTCGCGGTGCTGAAGAAAGGGCGCGCGGACTTCCGGCTCGAGGCGCACGCGTTGCACAACGAGATGCACCATTTCACCAGCAACCAGCCGGACGGCGTGGGTTTCGCCGCGTGCGCCACGGCGATCGCGAAAGCGACGCAAGGTCGGCGGGTGTGGGTGAAGGGGCATGGCACCGGCACATTGGAAGCGGGCCGGCTCGAGGCGGAGAACTACGCGCGCGTGCTGTCCGGCGCGCCGCTGGTTTCATGGAAAGGCAGCCTCGGGCACACCCTCGGAAGTTGCGGACTGGTGGAACTCGCGGTGGCGCTTGCGGCGCTGCGGGCAGGAAAAATTCCGGGGACGATTGGCAGCGCCGCGCCCTGTTTCACCGACACGGTCGCGCTGACACCTTTTGGCGCACAGGAATACGATGCCGCCGTGCTGAGCAGCAATGCGTTTGGCGGCGCGCATGCGGCCATGGTTTTGAGTCATGAGTGAGCACGTTCGAGCTGCCGCAGGGTTTCCTATCACGGGTGCTGGCGGGCACCCGCACCCGGCGGTAGCCACGAGCGTGAGCGAGTGGACGGCGCACCACTCGCTCACGCTCGTGGCTACCTGGCCGATTACCATCCAGCCCTGATGGAGCGATTCATCCATCATCTGCGCGTGGAGCGGCCGGCGGCGGCGGAGACCGCGGTGGAAGCGCGCGAGCGTCTCCGGGAAAAATTCCCCCGCGCCGCGCTGCGCAGGATGACCCACCTTGGGCTGCTGGTTGGCTCGACTCTGGACGGGGTGCCTCTTGGGCCCGACGATGCGCTAGTATACGCGACCACCTACGCCGAGACGCGGGCGCTGGAGGAATTTCTGACGAGTTTCCCGGCGGCGAGTCCGATGCTATTCCAGACTTCGATTCATCCCGGCGGAATGCAGCAGGTGATGATCGGCCGGCAGCAGCCGGTCGCGCGCTTGTGGCCACTGGCGGGTCGGGCGCGATTGGTGGAGCAGGCGCTGCTCACGGCGTTGCTCGAGCCGGCGCCACGGGTGGTGCTGGCAGGTGGGGAGGAACGTGGCACCTGGCTGCTCGAGCAGCACATGGCGAGCGCGCGGGCGTTTGCTTTCGGCGCGGTCCTCACCGCCGAGCCCGCGGGCGCGGTTGGGCGGGTGGCATTCGTAGTTCCGGCTTCAGCCGGCTCCGGGGAATTCCGGCGGCGGCCGGAACCACCAACCCAAACCGTCCATCCCTGTCCAACCCTTGAGGCGTTCGCCGACGCCCTGGCCGAACGCCGGGCTCTCACCTGGCAGGGCTCGGGCGGCGCATGGTCAGTTGCCTGGCAATGAGCCGCCCCCGATGACCGAACCACCCCAGCAGTTTCGCAACCCCGGGCCGACCTGGAGCTATGATTTTCTTTTGTGCGTGCAGCGCATCAGGCCGCGCTGGCTGCTGAAGGCGCTGTTGGTCGTGGGCACGTGGGGCGCAGTCGTGCAGCTGCCGATCCCGCGGCGCCACTCGCGCGATTTTCTTTCGACGGTGCTGGGCCGCAGGGCGGGCCTCCGCGATGTGTGGCGCCATTTTTATACTTACCTCGAATTTCTGCTGCTGCGCCTGCGGATCGCAAAAGGGGCGCCGTCCCAGTGCGTGCTCGATCCGGAATATGCCGACGAATTCGAGGCGCTGATGCAGTCACGTGAACCGGCGTTGTTCGGCACGTTTCACTTCGGCCATTCCGATCTGCTGGGATTTCTCCTCGCCCGCCGCGGCCGTCGCGTCGCAATGGTCCGGCTGCGCGTGGGCAACTCGGGCGACACCGTCATGCTGAAGGAGCATTTCGGCGATGCGGTCACCTTCATCTGGGTCAACGACCCCGACAACCTGCTGTTTGCGATGAAGACCGCACTCGAACGGGGCGATTCGCTCGCGATGCAGTGCGATCGGCTTTTTTCCTCGCGCACCCAGCCGTTTCATTTCCTGGGCGCCACGCGGATTTTTCCCTTTGCAATCTACCATCTCGCCATCCTGTTCGATCGGCCGGTGATGTTTTGCATCGGCGCGCCGGAGGGCGCGGATGGCACCCGCGTGCGCGCGTCGCCGTTGTTCCGGCCGGACCCGGCGCTAAGCCGGGATGAAAACATCGAGGCGGCTCGGAGGCACTTCCAGGCAGTCCTCCGCCGTCTCGAATCGCTGGTTCGAAAACATCCGTACGATTGGTTTAATTTTCTTCCGTTGAACCCGGTGGCCGACGACGCTTCCCCCCAAATTCCGGCAACAGCGCACGCCCACCGCGGTCAAATCTGACTCCCTCCCGCCCGTCGATGTCCCCGACCCACCTCGTCCTGCTCCCGACGTACAACACCGGGCCGCGCCTGCGGGCCGTCGTCGAGGAGGCGCTGCGCCACTGGCAGCCCATCCTGGTGGTGGTCGACGGCAGCACGGATGGGAGTGAGCGCGGGGTGCTCGAGCTCGCCTGGCGCGAACCCGGGCTGTCCGTCCTGGTGCTCGCGCGGAATGCCGGCAAGGGCGCGGCGGTGTTGGCCGGGGCCGACTGGGCCCGCGACCGCGGCTTTACCCATGCGCTGGCGATGGACGCCGATGGTCAGCATCCCGCGGACCGCATC
>JBKJRG010000539.1:0-3219 GCA_046594805.1 Opitutaceae bacterium
CAGCCGCCGTCCGATCCCGGGTTGGAAAAGGGCAAGGAAAGCCCGTGGGCGACTCCACTGTACCGGCCGAACCCGATTTGGTAAGCCCGACGCCAACCGAACGGGAGGCGTAACGGAAGGCGGTTTTGGCTTATGGTACTTTGGATCCTTCAGCAACGCCTCGAACCGCGGGTCGCCCCGCAGCGGCGGGTACGTGGTCGAGCGGCGCATCTCTGCGCCGTGGCTGCGGCATCCTGCCGCAGATTAACGCACGGCGTTTCTGCCTGTTTCGTCAGCCACGCCCAAGCCCCGAACCCAGCGCCACGGCAACGGCGATCATTCAGGCCCGCCACCGTCCGCGATGCGCCGCGCTGTTTGGTTTGCCGTTGCGCCCTTTAAGGACGTGGCGTGAGCCTCCTGAGTTCGAACCCTCGCCTCGCCATGCCAATCCCGCCCCACCCCCGCCGCCGGTTCCTCCAGCAATCCGCCGTCGCGCTCGCGGCGTGGCCGGCGGTCCGGACTGGTTTGGCCGGCGCCGAGCCACGCGCAGGCGCGGCCACTCGGCTGATTGTCCGTGGTGACGACATGGGGTTTTCCCACAGCGGCAACGAGGCGCTGATCAAATGCTATCGCGAAGGGATTGAGACCTCGATCGAAGTGCTCGCACCTTCGCCCTGGTTTCCGGAGGCGGTGCGATTGCTGGCGGAAAACCCGGGCGTGGATGTCGGCGTGCATCTCGCACTGACCAGCGAATGGGATAACGTGAAGTGGCGGCCACTCACCTCCTGCCCGAGCCTGGTCGAGCCAGATGGATATTTTTTCCCGATGCTGCGCCCGAATAAGGACTATCCCGGCCGCTCGGTGAGCGAACAAGACTGGAAGATGGAGGAGGTGGAGCGCGAATTCCGCGCACAGATCGAGCTGGTGAGGAAACACGTGCCGCGGGTCAGTCATGTCACCGGCCACATGGGCTGCACCGGGTTGTCACCCGCCGTCGCGGCGATGACGCGTCGCATCACGCAGGAGTACGGCATCGACATCGACCTGGCTGAACTCGGCGTGAAACAAATCCGCTACGTCGGCCCGAAAGCATCGTCGGCCGAAAAACTCTCGAGTTTCCTGAAAGCGCTGGAATCGATGCAGCCCGGCGGCACCTATTGGTTCATCGATCATCCCGGACTCGACACACCCGAGCTGCGGGCGATCAGCCATATCGGATATGAAGATGTCGCCGTCGATCGGCAGGGCGTAACCGATACGTGGACGCACCCGCGAGTGAAGGCGTTCATCAAGGAGCGCGGGATCCAGTTGATCGGGTATCGGGCTCTCAAACGGTGAGTTTGGTGCAGAACGCCGTGTAGGGGCGCCGCTTGCCGGCGCCCGAAGCTTGCCGAACGGAGAAGCCGCCGCCACTTCGATCCGGGCGTCGGCGAGCGACGCCCCTACAGCAGGCAGCTACGGGAACGCTACCGGCACGAGCGCATCAAAACGCGAGGGTTCTTCCCTGCACGCCCAAGCCAGTCCGCGCAGCGCCAGGATCCCGAAGAGCGGATCCTCGAACGTCCACGTATAGTGGCCGGGAATGCTGCCAAACACGCGGCCCTTTTCCTTCTCGAACGTCCACACCAACGGCCAGGCCTTGCCCGCCACTTCGCCCGTCGCGAGCACCTGGATTTTCTTCGGGTCGCCGAACATCGGCCAATAGGGCTCGTCGAGCAGGTTGAGCGCCTTGAATCCGCGCGTGATTCCGCTGCCGCCCGCCGCGGTGGTGAATTTCAGCGTCACCGGGGCGTGCAGGTATTTCGTCGGCCCCGGCTGCGCGGAAAGTCCGATGCGTGCCGCCAGTTGCTCCGGCTCCTTGTCGATAATCGTGGCGGCGTGAAAGACGACGAGGCCGCCACCGCGACGCTGGAACGCGTCAATTTGCGCGAGACGCTCCGCGCTCCAGCTCCGGTTCCGGAAGTTCATCACGATCGCGCTGGCCGTTTCCCATTGTTCCGGCGTCGGCCACTCCCATGCTTCCGCCACGGTGACGCCGGGCGCGGGCGCGAGCTGCGTCCTCCACATTTTCTGCCACGCCGGATAATCGTGCTGCCCCGCCGGATGATCCTGTTTGCTCGCCACCAGCACGATGGTCAGCAGCTTCAATTCGACCGCTTCTACCCTTGGGCTCGCGCGCAACACCGCGGCCACCTCCGTCGCCGAACGCGTGGGCGCCGCATAGACGCATAGAGAAGGAACGTCAGGAGATCGCGCACCTGAAGTTCCGTCAACCCGTCGATCAATCCCGGCGGCATCAGCGACACCGGGCTCGGCCGCATCTCGACCACGTCGGCGCGACGCACCACCTGGTCTTTGCCATCCGGCCCGGCGATTCGCAGGGACTCGTCGTTTTGGGTGCGCACATAGCCGGTAATGCCATCGCCGCCGCGCAGCTGCACGAGGTACGCCACATAGTCCGGATTGATCATCGCACTCGGCTCCTTGATGTCGCGCAGCACGGACGCCGCGTCGCGATGCACCAGATTGGTCAAATCGGGTCCCACCACGCCGCCTTCGCCCCGGATTTGATGACAGGTCGCACAGACGGCCTGCTTGCCGAAAAACAAGTTGCGGCCGCGTTCGTAATCTCCGCCGGCGAGATCGGTCTTCTCGTTTTCCAACAGCGGTGGCGTTTGATGCGGCGTCGCCCACGGCAGCAGGAGTGAAGCGAAGGGCAGCGGACGCAGCGTCGGATCGGCTTCGCTCGAGTAGGTGGCGGAAAACCCGGGCGTCCGCCCTGCGACCGTCTCGAGCTCGATCGCCAGCGGCGTGAATTGACCGGCGACACCGAGGGGAATCTCCATCACGAACGTCTGGTCCGCGGCGACACGCGCGACCTGTTTGTGCTGCGCCACGGTCGCCTCAAACGGACTCGACGCTCTCAGCCGCAACGTGCCCTTCGCGGCTGGCACCGACACCTGCGCGCGCAGCAAGAGCCGGCCCGGCAACACCAACAAACGCGCGAGTGCTTCGTGCTCCGCCGAGTGCTCGGTAAACGCCTGGTTTACTTCGGATGTGAGGTGCGGCAGCCAGCCCTTCCACGTCACCGCGGTCTCGCCCCCCGCTGCAGTCCATGCCGCTTCAACTCCCTGCAGCGTATATGCCAGGTCCACGGTGGTCGCGGCGCTGCCGCCGGCGGATTTTATTCCGGGAAGCTCCAACGCGTACGAAACTGCCTGGGGATGCGGATCCGTCGTG
>JBKJRG010000879.1:0-3009 GCA_046594805.1 Opitutaceae bacterium
CAAACTCCTGCCACGCGCGTGGCTGACCATCGGGCTTCTCTGGCTGGTGGGCCTGCTCAACTATCTCGACCGCGTGATGATCACGACCATGCGCGGCTCGCTCACCGCAGCGATCCCGATGACCGACGCGCAGTTTGGATTGCTGACGGCGATTTTTTTATGGGTCTATGCCGTGCTCAGCCCGTTCGCCGGTTTCATGGCCGACCGCTACAGTCGGTCGCGGGTGATCGTGATCAGCCTGCTGTCTTGGTCGGTGGTCACCTGGTTGACGGCGCACGCCACGACCTATGGCCAACTGCTGGCCACGCGCGCGCTCATGGGCCTGACCGAAGCGTGCTACATCCCGGCGGCGATGGCCTTGATCACCGACTATCACCGCGGTGACACGCGCTCAAAGGCCGAGGGCCTGCACCTGAGCGGGGTCATGGTGGGCGCAGGGCTCGGGGGACTCGGCGGTTGGATCGCGGAGCACCATGGCTGGAGCCACGCCTTTTCGATCTTCGGCCTCGTGGGCATTATCTACACCGGCGTAGTCGCCTTGTTTTTGCGGGACGCGCCGCGCGAGCACGCCGACGCCACCGGAGGGCCGCCGCTGCCCCGCATCCGGCTGCGCGAGGCGTTCGCCAGTTTGTTCAGCCACCGGGCGTTTATCCTGGCGATGGTTTACTGGGGGCTGCTGGGTCTCGCCGGCTGGGCCGTAGTCGGCTGGATGCCGACCTACCTGAACGAACATTTTAACCTCTCACAAGGCACAGCCGGCTTGTCCGCCACGGCGTATCTGCAGGGGGCCATGCTGCTCGGTGTGCTCGTCGGCGGCGCATGGGCGGACCGCTGGTATCGCACCAACGAGCGCGGGCGGATTTACGTGCCGTTCATCGGCCTGTGCGTCTGCGTGCCCGGCATGCTCATCGCTGTGAACACCACCCTGCTGCCGCTCGCGATCGGCGGCCTCATCCTCTACGGCCTCACCCGCGCGTTTGTGGACAGCAACATGATGCCCATCCTCTGCATGGTAACTGACGCGCGCTACCGCGCGACAGGCTACGGGTTGCTCAATTTCTGCGGCACCATGGTTGGCGGCTTCACCATCTACGCCGGCGGCATACTCCGCGACGCCAGCGTGGATATCAGCAAGGTTTTCATCTTTGCCGCCGTGAGCCTGCTCGTCTGCGCCGGGATTTTGTTGTTCATAAAACGGCCGCCACCATCCGCCCGAGTTGCCTGATTCATGACCCAACGGCGGCCATGACGCGATTATTTCTGCGCGCTCCCGGAGTGTGACAGGGGCCACGCCAGCACCGACGGTGATCGTACGGAGGCACGCACCTCGCCGCTGATCACCACGACGAGATCCCGCCAGCTCGCGCATGGCGCGGCCACCATCGGAGCGGGCCCGGCGTCGCCCGGCAAATCGCGGTTGGCAACGGCCGCGCGAGGCAAGACAGGACCCGTCGACCAGCGGCGTTGCGCCGGATCGTAAAGCAATGTCTGCGTGCTGAACCCCGGATGTTCGCGCGGAGCGCCGGGAAAAACCTCGGCATAACCGCCGACGACGAAGATCCGCCCGTCTGGCAGCAGAGCGCAAGGGGACGCCGCGGCGACGCGCGGCTCCGGCAGATCGGGCAGGCGCTCCCACGCTCCGCGTACGGGATCGTAACGGCAGGCGTTTTTCGAGGGGCTGAATTTACCTGCCGCATCGAACGCCATTCCGCCGAACAGATAAAGGCCTTTTCCGTCCGAAGCCGCACTGGGAACAAACACTCCCGGTCCCGGAAGATCGGCTTCGCGTTTCCATCCCGTGTTTTCCGCCGCGGTTCGGCCGACGGGCAGAGACCACGCTTCGACGCTCGCCGCCTTGTCAGCAGGATTTTGCTGGCCACCGACGACAAACAGCCGCTCACCCACGACCGCGGCAGCCCCATAGCCGAGGGGCTTCGGGAGATCGGGAAGCCGCACCGCGACGATTTCCTCGCCCTGGGCGCGCAACGCGTAACAGGTCGCAACGCTACCATTCGCTCCAATTCCGCCGGCGAGGTAAATCGCGTCCGCGGTCGCAGCGCTCGCGAAATGCCCGTACTTCTCCGGCAAATGCGACCGGTGCTCCCGCCAAGTGCCCGCGGGATCCGCCAGGACAAAAATTCGGTCGCTGAAAACTTTCGTGCCCTGAAGCCAGACCGGCTTGTCGCGGAACTGCGATCCACCGCCAACGATCAATTTTCCGTCCAGGACGCCGGCGAACATCCCGCCGAATCCCACCGGGTCGGGCAGCGGAGAAAGCGATTGCCAACCGCTGGAATCGCCCAGGGAGGCAGCGGCCGATTTCGCGCCCACAGAAGAAGAAAGCATAGCACTCATGATAGAAAAAAGAATTAGCGCGGACTTCATGGTTTTTCCGGCGGCTGCTGGAAAAACACCTGGAACGGCGTCGCAGGCAGTCCATCGGCGGTGAACAAACAGGGGGCAGGATCGTCTTGCCTCGGATATCGCACGAAACACGGTTCAGGCATGCTGGCGCGGGTACATTCGTTGTCCAGCCCGTTGCCCGGGCGTGAGCTCGTTGAGGAGCGGCTCACCGCGGGAAAACCGCTGACCCGTTTCGCTTGGCCTGGATGACGGATGGCAGACATCAAGCCGGCCGCCACCCCAGCTTGACAGGCGCTTTTCTATCGAAAACCTACAGGTATGCCCACGCTCTCATTCCACGCTCCGGTGACACTGGCCCGCCGGTTGCGCCAGCGTGCCAAATCCGCCCGGGTTCCGCTGTCCTCCTATCTCGCCGCCACCGTCGAGCGCGGGCTCGCGTACGAGCCGCCGAAAGTGTCCCTCGGGGCGCTGGCTGGCACGGCGACCGTCGCTGCCGATTACGATCCGGCCGCTCCGGCGTGGGTGTCCAGCACGCAGAGCGGAACGCGGGTCATCGCGGCCAGTCTTTGCGCGGAATCGCCGGAGCGGCCGGATCGTAATCGGCAGCGACGGTCGCCGTGCCAGCCAGCGCCCCGAGGGACACTT
>JBKJRG010000916.1:0-8190 GCA_046594805.1 Opitutaceae bacterium
GCGGCGGAGTTCGAGCCCCGCCGGCTGATCCAGGAACTTGCGCCATCCTTGCTGTCGCAGGACGCGGGAACTCTCATCCTGACGGGAGTCGAGTTGTTCACCCTGGAGCAACAGAGAATCCTGGAGAACCTGCTGACCGGACGCGACGTGTTCCTGCCCTTCGCCCGCCGGTTCCGCGTGGTCCTGGCCGCCACTCAGGCACTGACGGATCGGCTGGACGACGGCACCTTCGGGGAAACGCTCTATTACAAGATCAGCGCGCTCTCGCTTACCCTCCCCACCCTGCGCGAATGGCCGAGCGATATTGGCGCCAACGCGCGACACATTCTCGCGATGAGCGGGGAAGCCGGGACTCCGACTGCCTCCCTGACGATCCCGCCCGATGCGATCGCGTGGCTGGAAGCGCAGCCATGGCCGGGGAACTACGATGAACTCGCGCGCACCATCGTGCTAGCGATGCCGCACGCCCAGCAAGGCCTGCTCACGCTCGCCGCCCTGGAATCCGGGGCGACCGGCGTTTCGGCTGGAGCGAACGAGACCACGCGCGCCGCGCCCGTGGCCCCGGCGGTGCCAGCGGCACCGGTCAAAAACGCCCAGAGCCTTTTCCGCCCGGCATCGGCCACCTACAATTTCAGCGATCGCCTGGCCCAGCTGCTCGCCATGGCCGACGCGCCGCGCGCGGCCTGATTCCCGTGCTCGGGGGAAAGCGGCGCGCGTCGCGCTGCGACGGAACCGCGCCGCGGAATCGGGGCGGGCTTGATTCTTCCTGACGCCCACGTCGCGGCGGTGCGGCTCCGCAATCGCCCTTGAATCGTGTGGCCACCCCCGCACTCTGAGAACTCACACCTTGCGAATTCTTCCACAGTCCAGTGTCGACCATGTCTGCCCGCCCTGAAAGCGACGGCCCGCTCACTGCGAGGGCGGAGCAATCAGCTGGCGGGGAGTTTGCGCGGAGCTGGCAGGATTCGACCGGGCGACCAAACGCGGTGGCCTCGATCGAGTTTGTCCGGAGCCTGCATTTCGCGCTGCTGGAGACCTTCGGTGACGACACCCAGGATGTCCTGTATCGCATTGGCTTTGAATGGGGCTTGCGGGATATGACGGCGCTCCGTCGCCGTTTGCGCGACGAACCGGGCGCTGCTTCCACTCCCGGGCCAGCCGAGGCCCAAGACGCCTTCGACCAATGGTGGCAGCCGCTGCTCGCCGGCGGGTGGGGATCGAGCTCATTGAGTCCAACCTCCAAGACGCGCGGTATCACCACAATTGACGTGCGGAACAGCCTGGTCGCTGACGCCCTGCCGGGGGCGGATTACCCGGTTTGCCACCTGTACGCCGGGCTTTTTGCCGGTGCCCTCAGCTTGATTGAGCGCGCCGAGCGTCACGGGGTCGAAATCAGCTGCCGCGCGGTGGGGGACGCCGCCTGTATCTTCGTCATCGCCCCGGCGGCGGAAATCGACGCGATCGAAACGTGGCGCCAACAGGGCATCGTGGCAGGCGAGATCGTCAGCCGGCTCCGCTAATCCCGTCATGGCACCCGACAAACTCATTGCCGCTCTGGGACTCGAGCACAGCGGAGCCCCACCGGCCTCCGGCGCCACCCCGGCCGGTATCTTGACCAATGCCCAGGGCGAACGGGTCTCGAGCCTGCCAGGCCCGCTGCTCACTGCGCTCCGCTTCGTGCTTGAGAAACAACGCGCCGGTTCCTGGCGGATCACTCACAAGAGCGTCGGCCGGGCCTGCGGCAAACAGCTCGGCACGGGACTCGACGGCGCCCTGAGCGGACTGAAACAACCGGCCCTCGCCGCGCTTCCGTTGGAGACGTCGATCGATTTTCTCGCGCGATCCTTTGCCCTCCATGCCTGGGGTCTCCTGACTTTGGATATCACGGCGGCAGACAGCCGTGGCGTAATCGTGGCGCGACTCGAAAACAGCTGGTTCGTCGCCACGCTGACCGACGCCAACGAGTACGCCGACCCTTTCCTGACCGGCGTGCTCGAAGGCTATTTCGAACACCTCACTGGCCAGCCCCTCACGGGCGCCGAACTGGCCTGCAAACGGCGCGGCGCGCCCCACTGCACCTTCGTGCTGACGACGCAGGAACGTTTGACTCCCGTCCTCCCGCTCATCGGCCGCGAAACCGCCGACGTCATCATCGCCCGGCTCAAGGGGTAGGCGGCGCGGCCCCGCCGCTCTCCCGCCGGGCCGCCGTGTGCAGCCAGCAGCGCAACGCGCGAAAATCCTCCGGCAGGAACAGAGCCTGGTGCGCGCGGAATTCCGCGCCGTCCCCCACCCACTCCGCCGCCAGATAGGCCGCATGCTCGTCCGCGGCGAGGCTCACCCAGTGGGGACAATCCACGCAGTGCGCGCCGCTCATCCGGCCCCGCACCCGGTCCCGCTGCTGGCGTCGGCATACGCCGTCGACCGTCACTTCGCGGAAGGAATCGCGACAGTCCCGGCGCTCCGGATAAAAGCAGGTTTTGACGAGCTGGCGGGCCGCTTCGGCCAGCAAAGGATCCTCTGCGCCGGCGAGCACTCGCGCCACCATCGCGGCGTTCTCGGACTCGGGCAACGCGGCCGTCGGCACGCCTCTCTCCGCGACCAGTTGCGCCAGCCGCGTGGCCAGCGCCCGCCGCGCGGAAGCCGGCGGTGGCACCGCGTCGTTCTGGCGGAAAAAACGTCTGACGATCGCTTCCACCTGCGTCAGGAATTCCTCGGCGCCCACGTCCATGCTCGAAGCGCGCGCGAAAGCGCCGCCGGTGTCAACGCGCGGCCCGCCGTGTCACGCTTTCAGACGCTTGGTAGCGGAACGTGTGAGCGTTTCGGGCGCGGCGAAAGGCTCACGCTCCCGCTACAATTGTCATGGTCACAATATCCATCTTGTCTCAACTGTACTGGTGGCATTCCCCGGGCGCTACCGCTGACGCCCGCAGCCAATTTCGCCTAGCATCTTCCGACTTCGCTCCCGCCATGATCCAGACCCTCACCACCCCCGCTCCCGCGCCGCTCTACGTTGAGCTCGCTCGTTCCCTGGAACAATTGATCGAACAAGGGACGCTGCGACCCGGCCACCGGCTGCCTTCGGTGCGGCGGATGTCGCTGCAGCGCGACGTCAGCATCTCCACGGTGCTGCAGGCCTACACGCTGCTCGAAAACCGCGGCTGGGTGGAGGCGCGCCCCCAATCGGGTTATTATGTCCGCCCGCGGCTGCCGATGAACACCCCGGAGCCGCGGATGGCCCGCCCCATGGCCAAGCCGAGTTATGTGGGCGTGAAGGATCTCACCGCGGAGGTCCTCTCGTTCGCGGTGGATCCCACGTACGTGCCGTTCGGCGCGGCCTGCCCGGATCACACGTTGTTTCCAACCAGGAAGCTCGCGCGCACGCTCGCCGCCGTCGGCCGCAACGATCCCGCACTGCTCGGCCGCTACGCGATGAACTGGGCGTACGATCCGCTCGCGCGCGAGATTGCCCGACGCTACCTGCAGGCCGGCTGCCCCTTGTCCCACGACGAGTTGGTGATCACCATCGGCTGCACGGAGGCGATCAACCTCTCGCTGCGCGCCACCACCAAGCCCGGCGACACCGTCGCGGTGGAATCACCCGCTTACTTCGGTTTCCTCGACACGATCCAGAGTCTCAACCTGCGCGTGGTGGAAATCCCGACCGATCCGCGGACCGGCATCTGCCTCGACGCCACGCGGGATGCACTCGCGCAAAACGAGATCAAGGCCGTCCTGGTCATGCCGAGTTTCCAGAACCCCCTCGGCTCGTGCATGCCCGATGCGAAGAAGGAAAAGCTCTACCAAATCCTGTCCGAGTTCGACGTGGCGGCGATCGAGGACGACATTTACGGCGACCTCCACTTCGGCGAACGCCGGCCGAAGCCGCTGAAGGCCTGGGACACCGACGGTCGCGTGCTGCTCGTCAGTTCGTTCGGCAAGACCCTCGCGCCCTCCCTGCGCGTGGGCTGGTGCGCGCCGGGGCGTTACCTCGAACGGGTGCGCCGGCTCAAGTTCACCAACACCCTCGGCACGCCCGTGGTGCTGCAGAAGACGATCTCCGACTTCCTGCGCAACGGTGGATATGATCACCATCTGCGTTCGATTCGGCGCGCGTACCACCACCAGCTCCATCTTTTCTCGCAGGCGATCCTCCGGCATTTCCCGGAAGGCACGCGGCTCAGCCGGCCGGAAGGCGGCTTTGTGCTCTGGGTGGAAATGCCTTCGGGCGTCGACACCTTGCGCCTGCATCGCGATGCGCTGAAGCATCACATCAACACCGCGCCCGGCGCACTCTTCTCGGTGAAGGATCGCTACCGGAACTGCCTGCGGATGAATTGCGGCGTGCCGTGGACCGAGGCGATCGAAACCGCCGTTCGCACCCTCGGTGAGCTCGCCCGGAAGCAGCTGTGAAGGCCGTGAACGCGTCCGATGTCATTACCGCGCTCGGCGCGGTGCCCGCACCGGCTGAGGCCGCCCAACTGCACGCCTTGATGCGCGATGCGATTGAGGGCGGCGCCTCGATCGGCTTCATGCTGCCCGTTCGCCCGGTGGAACTCGACGAGTATTGGGCGGGCGTTTTCTGCGACGTGGCCGCCGGCCGGCGCCTGGTGCTGGTGGCCCGTGACGCGGGCCGCATCGTCGGAAGCGTCCAGCTCGAGTTCGCGACGAGGCCCAACTCCCGGCATCGGGCCGAGGTCCAAAAACTGCTCGTGCTTCGCGCGCACCGCGGTCGCGGGCTCGGCGCGGCGCTGCTGCAGGCCGCGGAGCGCGAAGCGCGCCGCCATGATCGCACGCTCCTGGTCCTCGACACCAGCTCGACCGGCAACGCCCTCGGCCTGTATGACCGCGGCGGTTACACGCGGGCCGGGCTCATCCCGCGGTACGCGCAGGATCCCGACGGGCCGCTGATCGACACCGTCATTTACTACAAGGAGCTGGCCCCATGAAGCGGAATGTCGCCATCCTTCTCTTCGACGAGGTCGAGGTGCTGGACTTCGCCGGTCCCTTCGAGGTGTTCGCCGTGACCGATGAATTGCGCGGGCATGACACGTTCAACGTCTTCACCGTGGCCGAGGCCACCACGGCGGTGCGGGCCCGCCATGGCCTGAAGGTGGTGGCGGACTACGCCTTGAAGAATCTCCCGGTCGGAACGGGTTGCCCGGCACCTCACGTGCTGGTGATCCCGGGCGGCTTCGGCACGCGCGCGCTGTTGCAGAAGCCGGCGTTGCTCGAATGGATTCGCACCACTGCGGCGGCGGCCGAGATCACGATGAGCGTGTGCACGGGCGCACTGGTGTTGGGGAAAACGGGGCTCCTGGACGGGCTTTCGGCCACCACTCATCACGAATGTTTTGCCCTGCTGCGCGTAGTGGCGCCGCGCACGACGGTGGTCGAGACCGAACGGTTCGTGGACAACGGCCGCATCCTCACCGCCGCGGGCATCTCCGCCGGCATCGACTGCGCGCTGCACGTCGTGGGGCGACTCCTCGGCACGGATACCGCCGACGCCACCGCAAAGTACATGGAATACCGCCGCCCGTGAAGGCTCCTTCCGCCCTTCCGCCCCGGCGCCCCGCCGAGGTATTTGCCCGGCCCGGGCGCGCCCACGCGCCAGGCATCCGCTTCGACCAGCCGGCGACGCCGTCCGCTCTTCCCCTTCCTGTGACCACGCCCGAGAAACCTCCCTCCCGCACCGCGCTGGTGCTCGCCTTCGCCGCCATCTACCTGATCTGGGGCAGCACCTACCTCGGCATTCGGGTCGCGGTCGAAACCATGCCGCCTTTCCTCATGGCCGCCGCGCGCTTCCTCATCGCCGGCGTGGTACTGTTTGCCTTCCTGAAAATCCGCGGCGCCGCCTGGCCCACCAGGCACCAGTGGACGGCGAATGCCATCATCGGCACCTTCCTCCTGCTCGGTGGCAACGGCCTCGTCGTGTGGGCGGAACAATACGTGCCCTCCGGCATCACCGCGCTGCTGATCGGCGTGGGCCCGCTTTTCATCGTGCTGACCGAATGGGCGTGGCCGGGTGGGATTCGTCCGTCGGCCACGACGATGGCCGCGCTGCTGCTCGGCTTCGCTGGTGTCGTCTGGCTGGCGGCCCCGTGGCAAAATGCCGCCGCGGGTGGCCTCCATCCCGCCGGCGCGCTGGCGATTCTGGGCGCCTCGGTGTTCTGGGCCATTGGGTCAATTTATTCCCGGCACGCCCGGCATGGAGTCGAGCCTCTGCTCGCGTCCTCCTTGCAAATGCTCGGGGGCGGAGCCGCCCTGCTGGTGGCGGCGGTGCTCCACGGCGATCTGCCGCGGCTGGAGCTGCAGGCCATCACTCCCCACTCCTGGGCGGCCTTCGCCTATCTGGTCACCGTTGGATCGCTCGTCGGCTTCCCGGTGTTTGTGTGGCTGATGAAACACAGCACACCCGCACGCGTGTCGACCTACGCCTACGTCAATCCCATCGTCGCCGTTTTCCTCGGCTGGCTCCTCCTCCGCGAACCGATCACGTCGCGCACCCTCGTCGCCTCGGCCATCATCGTCGCCGCGGTGGCGATTATCACGACGGAGAAATCGCTCGCGACCAAGTCGAAGCCGGCGTGAGCCCAAACGCGGCGCCTTCGCTCCACCGCATGCCCCGCACCCTCGCGCTGATCGGCGACTACTCGCCGGAGATTATCGCGCATCGCGCCATTCCACGCGCGCTGGAACTGGCCCAGGCCGCCAGCGGATCGCCGCGGGCGTGGCGCTGGGTGACCACGCGCAACCTCCAGCAGCCAGCCTTTTTTCATCGGCACCTTGTTCCAGCCCGAGCGGGCTGCACTGAATGGTGAACTGCCGCCGGTGGTGCGCGCGTTTGTGCAGGCTGTTCTTGCTGCGCCTCATTCCTGAACCCATCGCGCGACGGCGCAAACCTCCACCTCGCGCACCAGCACCAGCGGCCGGATTCGGAGCTGCCAGGAGCTGCGCGAGGTGGAGGTTCAGCGTTATGCAGGCGAGGCCAGGCCGCCTTGGTAGGGGCGTCGCTTGCCGACGCCCGCGCGTAAGATCGACCGGTCGGCGTGGGCGTCGGCAAGCGACGCCCCTACACTTGAGCGGACACAAGACAAGCGCTGGCCGTGCAAGCCGGCACGAGCCGCTTCGCTCACGGTGCGGTCACCCGGCCGACGATAATCTCCCGCGTCTTCCGGCCGATGTTGTAGAGCGTGGCCGGCGCCTTCGGATCCCAGCCGAAAGCCTGGCCTTCGGTCGTGATCCGGAGGGTGGCGGTCCACGTCAGCGCGGAGCCGCCGCCGGTCGGAAAGTCCAGCACGTACAACTCCGGATGATCATGGCCGGTCGCGTAGAGGCGACCGCCGGGACCCATTGCGCCGCCCGACAAACTGTACCCGCGTGTGCCGATGTGCGCGACGAGCGCTTCTGGCAGCGCCCAGCCGCCCGTGCGCCGCCATTGGTCGTCGAACTCGACGACCTGCGTCCACTCCGGCCCACGGCCCGGCTCGCCACTCCGCTTGGCGTAGTGCACGAAGCATGCGATCCAGCGATCGTTGCGCCGATCGATCCACGTGAGCGAGCCGTCGCTCCGTCCGAAGCTGTGCGAGCCGACGTGCTTCAGCGTCGCGGTGTCGAAGATCTCCACCGAGCTGAGCATCGGCACACCGGGATAATTCGAGTGCGCACAATAAAGCCGCCCGTCGCGCACGATGCCCGCGTTGAGATGCACGATCGCCCCGCCGGCGCCGCCCTCCCAGAGCGCGAGCCGCTCGCCACCGGTCTTCCGGTATTTTGCGAGCGTGTGGTTGTTGATCGCGTAGATGAACTCGCCGTCGGACGCCGCGCCCTGCCCCGCCTCGGCCGCGGGAAAACGCCGCTGTTCTTCATAGCGCCATCCGGGCGTGGCGAGCGCCAACGTGAGGGGAGGCGGCGGCGTGGCAGGCGCCGCGACGGGCGCGGCGACCATTATGCCTGCGGTGAAGTAAAACAGCGCGATGAGTTTCACAGGCTCCAATTGATTCGGAAGGTCGCCGTATGCCAGTAAATCTCGCTCGCCGCAAGCCGCTCCACCTCGAGCGCTGTGACCAACTAAGTAGTCCCTTTCACAATTTCGCTAACGTATTCTTTGGGCGGCCTCGGGGCTGATAACACGTGGGCGCCTTTACGAATTCCGCGTCGCGCGGATGGCGCTATACCTTATTTCGGGTA
>JBKJRG010000038.1:0-5262 GCA_046594805.1 Opitutaceae bacterium
ATGAAGTCGCGACCCAAGGCGTGTTCCTCGTGGACAGCCAGGCCCAGCTCGCCGGCACCGCCAGCCTGCTCTTCCCGAAGGGCGCGGTCGCTCCGGCGCCGGCTCACCAACACTGACGCGGAGGTTTTGGGGTTTGAGTTTTGAGTTTCGGGTTGGAAACGCACCGGAACTCAAAACCCAAAACCCAGAACCCAAAACTTTCTGCATGCTCACTTTCGCCATTCGGAACATTTTCGTGACGCTCGCCGCTGCGCTCGCACTGGCCATCGCGGGCGTGTGGGCGTGGCGCAACGTTCCCGTCGATGCCATTCCCGATCTGAGCGACAATCAGGTCATCGTGTGGGCGGAGTGGCCCGGGAAGAGTCCGCAGGACATGGATCAGCAGGTCACGGCCCGCCTCGCCCGCGAGCTGCAAGGCCTGCCGGGCGTGCAGACGGTGCGCGGCATGTCGCTCTACGGCGCGAGCTACGTGTACGTGATTTTCGAGGAGCGCCGCGACCTCTACGATTCGCGCACGCGGGTGCTCGAGCGGCTTTCGCAGATTCAAGGAGTACTGCCGACCGGGGTGATCCCGCGCCTGGGACCCGACGCGACGGCGATGGGACAGATCTACGCCTTCACGCTGCAAGGTCCGCGCGACATCGAGAAAAAACGTTTCATCCTCGATCAGATTGTCGCCCCGGCGATCCGGGCCGTGCCCGGGGTGGCGGAAGTTGCCCCGGCGGGCGGCGTCGTGCGCGAATACCAAATCGACGTCGACCCCACGCGGCTCGAGGAACAGGGCATCACCCTGGACATGCTCATGATGGCGGTGCAGCAGGCCGGCCGCGATGTCGGAGCGATGAGCGTCGAGCAGTCGGGCGTGGAGACGATGATCCGCGGTGTCGGGTTTATCCGCTCCGTGCAGGACGTGGAGAACGTCATTATCCGCGGCGATCGGCTCAAAGGCGCTGGGCTGCGTCTCGGCGATATTGCCAACGTGCAGCTCGGCGGGCAGTTCCGCCAAGGCCTCCTGGCCGACGGCTATCAGGAACACGTCGGCGCCGTCGTCGCTATGCGCGTCGGCGGAGATCCGAAATCCACCATCGATGACATCAAACGCCGCATCATCGATCTCGGGCCGACGTTGACGCGTGAGAAACTCGCCGTGGTTTCGTTTTATGATCGGTCGCAGTTAATCCGCGAGACGACCACGACGCTCTCGCACACGCTGGTGGAGGCCGTCGTCACGACGGTCATCGTGGTCGTGGCATTTCTGCTTCACATCCGCGCGAGCCTCGTCGTGGCGGTCAGTCTGCCGCTCGGAATGCTGTTCACCTTTCTCGTGATGCGCCTCGCGGGTGTCGGCGCGAACATCATGAGCCTGGCCGGCATCGCGATCGCGATCGGCGTGATGGTCGATTTCGGGATCATCATGACCGAAAACATCACGCAGCACCTGGTGGACCTGCAGGAAAAATGCAAAAAAGAGGGACGGCCGATGCCGACATCGCCGTTCAACGAGGAGATCACGGACGCGGTCATCACGGGCGCGCGCGAGGTCGCGCGCCCGCTGCTCACGTCCGCGGCCACGACGGTCATTGGCTTCCTGCCGATTTTTGCGCTGACGGATCAGGCGGGCCGGTTGTTTGCGCCCCTTGCGCTCACGAAGTCGCTGGCGATTAGCGGCGCGGTGATTTTCGGCACGCTCCTGGTGCCAGTGCTGTGCCGGCTGTTGTTGCCGCCTTGGCAGGTCCGGAAGCCGGTCCTCCTCGCCCTCGCCGGTCTCGCGGGCGGTTTGGCGTTCGGCTGGTTCATCCGCGACGGGTGGACGATGCCATTCGAATACGGGCGCTGGTCAATGACCGTGCCGGGCTGGTTGCTTGCGCCGGTCGTCGCTGCATTGGCAGCGTTGACGGTGTGGCGGCTCGGCCGGGAGCGACTCGTGAACTACGAAGAGAATCCGATGAGCCGAGGGATTCACGTCGCCTACGAGTGGGCTTACACGCGCATCCTTCGCCACCGCGTTGCATTTACGGTCGTGATCGCGAGCATGGCGATCGGCGGCTACCTGCTCGGGGCCGGCTGGCAGACGTTGAGCTGGCCGCTGCGCAAGGGATTCGACGCCATCGGCGCCGACCTCTCGAAAACGACCGTGGACCGCGCGCTGACTAAGCTCTTTCCGGGCGTAGGTTCGAGTTTTCTCCCGCCGCTCGACGAAGGCAGCCTGCTCTTCATGCCGTCCATTCCGGCGACGGGTGGTTTGGGCGAGGCGCAGCGCGTGATGTTCGCCCAGAATCAACTCATCGAAACCGTGCCGGAAGTTGCCGGCGTCATGGGCAAAATGGGCCGCGCCGAAACGGCGCTCGACCCGGCGCCCATCGGCATGATCGAGACCGTCGTCCTGCTGAAGCCCTACAAGGACTGGCCCGTCCACGAGTTCAGGCGGCCCGACGGCAAGGAGGAAAAACGTCCGCGCTCGCTCCGCGAAGTCCGCGACGCGCTCGCCGCGATTAGCGACATCCCGGGCGTGGCACCGAGTTGGTTGCAACCGATCGAGACCCGTGTGGTCATGCTTTCGACTGGAATCCGGAGCCTCATCGCGCTTCAGGTGCTGGGCGACGACACCGCGGCGATGGAGCATTTCGCCGAAGCCGCGGAGAAAGTTATCCAAGCGACGCCCGGCGCCGTCGATGTCCAGATGCAGCGCGAGGGCGGGAAACCTTACGCGGAGATTCGCCTCGATCCCGCACGGCTCGCGCGCTTCGGCCTGACGAACGAACGGGTGATGCAGACCATCGAAGGCGCACTCGGCGGGATGGCGGTCACCTATTCCGTCGAGGGCGCCCTGCGCTACCCGATCCGCGTGCGTTATCTGCGCGAACGCCGCGACGATCCCGACGAGCTCATGCAGTTGCAAGTGCCGGCCGCCGCGGGGCACGGTGCGATTCCACTCTCGAGCCTGCTCGCGACGCCGACCGTCTATACTTTGGCATTCGCGGAAAGCGCGCCCGACGCGTCGGCGTTCCTCGCCGACCTGCCGCTGTCGCACCAGCGCAATTTCACGATCGTCGAGCCGCGCCGCGCCGAACTAACGGTGGCGGCGGGGGATCCGCTGCCGCCGATGGTCAGCGCGGCTATTCGCGAGAGTCGCGTCCGCGTGACCGGGGAGCGGCGGAGTGAAAATGGGCTTACTTACACGATCGGGCCGATGGCGATCCGCTCCGAGGGCGGCAAGCGCACGCAATATGTTATGCTCAACGCCCGTGACCGCGGCGAAGTCGAAGTGGTGCGCGATGCGGATGCGCGCCTGCGGGCGGCGCTCGCGGATGGCCGGCTGGAAATGCCCCCGGGCGCGACCTATCGCTGGGTCGGTCGTTACGAGCAAAAGCTCAAAGCCGACGAAAAGCTCCGCTGGATCATTGCGGCGGCGATGGCCGTGATGGTCATCCTCATCTACGTCGGCACGCGCTCCTGGCTCATCACGAGCATCATCGTTCTCTGCAATGCCACCGTTACGACCGCGGGCGGATTCTTCTTCGTCTGGCTTTGGGGCGTGGAGATGACGACCGCGGTCGTGGTCGGGTTCATCGTGCTGCTCGGCGTGATGTTCAACGACGGTATTCTGCTGGGCACCTACATTCAGGAGCAGTTCAAGACGCGGCCCAAGGATGTCGCCGAGGTGAATCAACGCGTTTTCATCGCCGGTCTGCGCCGGCGCCGGCCCGCGATCATGACGAATGCAACCACGCTCCTCTCCCTTATCCCGGTGCTTTGGGCAACGGGTCGCGGTTCCGAAGTGATGGTCCCGATGGTGCTCCCCGTGGTAGGCGGCATGCTGTTCGACGTGATCTCGCTCTTCTCGGTCCCCGTTTTCTTTACCTGGTATTGGGAACGAAAACTCGCGCGCGAGGCGGAGACTTCTGGCGCCGTGGCGGTGCCGGCCTCTACCGCGTAGCCGCCCGCCACGACACCCCGGCTGGATTTGAGGGAATTAGGCCGGTGGCGCGTTAAACAACAGTTCCTCACTCCCTTCGGACCTTCCTGAAATGCGTTGCAGAACGGGCCCCGCTGCCCATTTCCCATCCTATGAAATCCTTTCGTCTCCTGTTCATCCTTGCAGCGCTCGGCGTCGCCCCCGCCACGATGGCACAGCGCTCCGCCGCACCGATCGAGATCCCCGACGCCGTGCAACCGCAACTGGCCGCCGGTGCCGACGGCCGGGTCTGGTTGGTCTACAGCCGACCCTCGGGTGAGCCGGCGGCCCACGGCGACGGCCATCACGGCGCGGCTGATCATGGGAACGCTAAAAAAGATGGGAAGAAACAAAAAGGGCACGGTCCCAAAGGGCGGGCCAGTGACGTTTTTGTCGCGGTTTCAAAAGATGGGGGGGCCACGTTTGCGCCTGCCAGCAAGGTGGCGCACGTGCCCGGTATCATGCTGGGTAACCGGCGCGGGCCGAGAATCGTCGCTCACGGCGACCGGATTACGATTACGGCGGTCGCTCACGAGTTGATTGCCTTTACCTCCGACGACGGCGGCGCGACCTGGAGCGGCCCGGTCACGGTCAACGCTGTTCCGAACAGCGCGCACGAGGGCCTGCACGACCTCGCCGGTTCGCCCGAGGGCGAGTTGTTCATCACGTGGCTCGATCTCCGAAATGGGAAGGCCGAATTGTTCGGGGCGTCGTCGACGGACGGCGGCCGGAGCTGGGGGAAAAACCAGCTGGTCTACCGATCCCCGGACAAGTCGATCTGCGAATGCTGCCACCCCAGCGCGCTCTTCGATGCGCAGGGCAACCTGGCGGTGATGTGGCGCAATTCCATCGAGGGTTCGCGGGACATGTGGATGATGACGCGCGCGAAGGGAGCGGCGCAATTCACCGCCGCACGGAAGCTTGGCCAAGGGACGTGGAAAATAAACGGTTGCCCCCATGACGGCGGGACGATCGTGGCGCTCGGCGCCGGGAAGTTCGGTGCGGTCTGGCAACGCGAGGGCGAAGTTTTCATGATCCGCGACGGATCCGAGGTTAACCTTGGGAAAGGGAAGCAGGCGGTGGCTGCTGCAGACAATCAGGGAGCACTCGTCGTGTGGCATGACGGGACAGGGTTGGTATCACTGCGCGACGCGACCCCCGCAAAACCAGGCCAGCCGGCCAACGACGGGCGCTTCCCGGTGCTCGTGGCGTTGCCCGGCGGCAAAGGAGCGGTGCTCGCCTACGAACGCACGATCCAAGGGACGACCGCGGTCGCCGTGAAGCGTCTGTAAGCGACGACTCGAAAC
>JBKJRG010000153.1:0-5681 GCA_046594805.1 Opitutaceae bacterium
TCGGCAAATCGTCACCCACCTCACGACTCCAAACCGCCTGCAAAACCGCCGCCGTCCTTCAGCCGCACCCCGGGTTTTTGGTCCTTTCAAAAAACCGCGCTTTTGGGACAGGCTCTATCTAAGCGCCATTCGGGTCAGGTTTAAACAACTGATTCTGCTGAAAAACCCTGGCGCATATATCGACTGCGAACGAGCGCAGGAGAACGCGCTCGGCAGACGTGAGGGCGGTGCAACCGAGGTGACCTTCGAGGGAAGAGGCGCGGAGGAGGTTTATTGGTTCATGGCAGGTTGAACGAAGAGTTTCTCGCCGCAGGACAAAGCACAAAGTCAGGTCGCGGATGTTGATATTGTGTTCTCGGCGCGAACGGCCCAACGCCGCCGCTGTTTTCTTTCAGCCGCTCGCGCGCGCTCGCCGCAACACCACACGCAACCAAGCGGCACACGGCGCGCCAGCAAGCTGTCACGCCGTCTGCTTCCTCCCACCGGGTTCGCCTTGGCGCGAGCTTGGGCCCAATCCTGACTGCGGTGGAGCAGCGCTTGAAGGCCCGCGTGCTGGCGAGCGGCGGCATATTTCCCGGCGCGGTTCTGCCGGAGACGGATCAGATCAATTATGCGCCGCGATCGACCCTGCCCACCCTGATGATCAACGGCCGCTATGATTTTCTCTTCCTGGAGCCGGGCCAGCGGCGATTGTTCCCGCTCCTTGGCGCGCCGCCGCAAGACAAGGAGTACGTGCAGATCGAGGCCGGCCACATCGTGCGGCGCGACCTGATCGAGAAAGACGTGGCGCACTGGCTGGATCGGCATCTTGGGCCGGTGAAGTGATGTGCGCGTGGTTTTGAGTTTGAAACGCGTGGTTTTCGCCCACGCATCGCGCGACGGCGTGGCGACCCCTTCGACTTGGCTCAGGGCAGGAAGCGCGAGCCCTACCCCAGACCATCCTGAATCCCCATTTGCGCTTCTTTTTCGGGCGACTAACTGTCGACCGTTTTATTCATGCACCCTGCCTGCCAAGTCCTGTTTCCCGCGCTGCTTTTCGCGAAGCTCGGTTTCGCCCAACCCGCCCCGGGGCCAGTCGTCCAGGCGCCCCCAGTCGTGGTGGCCGAGACGCTCCTCTCCGCCGACGCCGCCGGCACGACGCGGGTGCGTTTCGACCCCACCCTGCCGGCCACCAGCCGCACGCTCGCCGGACTTGGAAATCGGGTCGCCAACCTGCACCTCAACGCGGGCGGCGCCGGTTCGTTCGGCGATCTCCTCGTGCTGCGCGGGCTGCCCAACACCCCTTATTTCAGCGACCCCTCCGTGACGGTCTATTTCGATGACCTGCCGCTCGGGAACACGTTCAGTTATCCGACCGGGCTTTTTGGCTTCGCGTCTGCCACGATCCTGCGCGGACCGCAGGGCACGGCCTTCGGGCGCGGCGGCGAGGCGGGCATCATCGTGTTCAGCTCGACGGAGCCCGCGGCGGCAGCGACGGGCGAATTCCGGGCGGGCGTGGGGAATTTCAACCTCCGTTCGAGCGCCCTGGAGATTCGCAGCGCCCGCGGCGAAAAGGTGGATGTCTCCGTCTCGGCTTCATTCCTCGAGCGCGACGGCTACATTCAAAACCGGACGCTGGCCTCGCGCGTGGACGACCAGTTGGGCTATGCCGCCGCGGCGCGGCTCCGGTTCCGGCCGAACGCGACCAGCGAGTGGACGCTGCAATTGCTCGGCCAGCGCCGACGCGATGGCGCCCAGCCGCTGGTCCCGCTGAACGGGCCACTCTACTCGGTCAGGCGTGGTCGCGAGGGCAGCACCGACAATGATTTCAGCGGGGCAGCGTTGAAAGCGGCCTTCGATACGTCGTGGGGCAGGTTCACGTCCACGACCAGCCGCACCGAATGGAAACTCATGCCATACGACAACCGGCTCGTCCTCCCGCCCACGCTGGATTCACGCATCGATCAATCGCAGCGGATCTGGAACGAGGAACTGCGGCTGTCCTCCGGTCCGAGGTCGCTGGTCACCTGGCACGCCGGGGCGTGGTTTTCTGACGGTGAAACCGATGGCGAAATCAACCGCGCGATCCCGGGCTTGTTTCCGATCGAGGTCTCGAGCTTCCAACTCGGCGCCCGCACGACCGCGCTCTTCGCGGAAGCCACCGTGCCGCCGAATATCGGCTGGACGGTGACGGGCGGGCTGAGGCTGGAGGAAACAAAAAAAGATTTCGATCGCCGCCAGCGCGTGCCGGGTCCGGGCGCCTTTGCCGCGGCCAAATCGTTCCGCGCGATTCTGCCAAAGCTGTCGGCGAGCTACGCATTCACCAATGAAACCACCGCCTCGGCGACGATGTCGGCGGCGATGAAACCGGGCGGCTGGTCGGCGTACACCGGCAATGCCACGCTCGCCGGGTTCCGGGCGGAGAAGCTCACGGCGCTCGAGGCCGGGGTCGACACGAGCTTCGCCGAAAAGACTCTCACGCTCGCGGCGCGCGTTTTCCATTACCGGATTCGCGACTACCAAATCGAACGCTCGTTCAGCGCGACGGATTATCTCGTGGTCAATGCTCCCCGCGCGCGCTCGACCGGCGCGGAGCTGGAAGGCTCGTGGCACGCCTCGCCTCATCTGACCTTCACCGCGGCTTTCGGCCTGGCGAACGTGGAGCTCCGGACCTTCATCGATCCATTTACCGGGCGGGATTATTCGGGCCGGCGGGCGCCCTATGCGCCGGAATACGACGCGCACCTTGGCGCCGCATTTCGCGCCCCAAATGGTTTCTTTGCGGCCGCCGAAGGCGTGGCTACCGGGAAAACGCATTTCGACGAGTCCGAGAGCGCCGCTGCCACGGTGGGGGCACATCAGGTCTTTCACGGCCGCGTCGGCTACGAAACCAGCCGCTGGCGCCTCAGCCTCTACGGCGAAAACCTCGGCAGCGACGACCACTACACGTTGATCATCCCCGGGGTGCGGCACGGCGTGCCGGTGGCTCCCTGCACGTTTGGCGTGGAAGCGGTGGTGAAGTGGTGAGGTCACTTGACCAACGCGGCAATTGAAGGTGAAGCGGCTTGACCTCGAGCCGCATGGGAGGGGCGTTGCTTGACGACGCCCGCGGGCGCCGACAAGCGGCGCCCCTACGTCAAACAAGCGGCTTGGGGTCAATCCGCTCCACCTCGAACCGCGGCCGATTCCCGCTCTTTTTGTTAGCCAGCACCGCGTACAAACGTAGATTCGCCGCTGCCGGACGTTCCCACTTCCCTTGCCCTTCCCCGCCCCATGTCGCTGATTCTCTTTCTTGCCGTTTCCGGCATCGTGCTTGCGCTGGCCTATCGCTGGTACGGGCGGATCCTCGCGCGATTCCTCGAGCTTAATGACATCGCGCCGACGCCCGCGCACACCCAGCGCGATGGCATCGATTACGAGCCCGCGCGTCGCTCCTGGCTGCTACCCCAGCATTTTTCGGCGATCGCGGCAGCCGGACCCATCGTCGGGCCCATTCTGGCCGGCACGTACTTCGGTTGGTTCCCCGCGTGGATCTGGATCATCTTCGGGGCGATTTTCATCGGCGGCGTGCATGACCTGATGACCCTCGTCGCTTCCGTGCGACACGGCGCGAAGTCGATCGCGGAGGTGGTGAAGCGTTACATGAACCAGCGGTCGTACCTCCTCTTCCTGGGCTTCATCTGGATTTCGCTCGTCTACGTCATCATCGCGTTCGCGGATGTGACGGCAGGCACCTTTGTCCAAAAAGCCTCCGTCGCCGACGCCGCTGCGCCGGGACCCGCGGTCGCGACGTCGTCCCTGCTTTATCTCGGCCTCGCCGTCGTCATGGGCGTGTGCATGCGGCGGTTCAAACTCGGCGAGGGCAAGGCGAAGCTCATTTTCCTGCCGCTGGTCATTGCCGCCATCGTGGTCGGCCCGATGCTCCCGCTGGATCTCGGTGCGCTCACGGGCGTCGCGCGCCCGCAGCTGCTCTGGGACCATGTGCTGTTGATCTACTGTTTTTTCGCGGCGTTATCGCCGCTTTGGCTGTTGATGCAGCCGCGTGGCGCGCTCGGCGGATATTTTCTCTACGTCATCGTGATCGTCGGCGTCCTCGGCGCGATCGTCGGCGGCATCTCGGGCCAGACCAACATCGTGAGCCCCGCTTTCTCCGGGGCGGATCTCTTCGGCTTCACGGGGCCGAACAACACGATTCCTCCGCTGCTGCCCGTGCTCTTCATCACCATCGCCTGCGGGGCGTGCTCGGGCTTTCACTCCATCGTCGCGAGTGGCACCACCTCGAAGCAGCTCGATCGGGAAACCGATGCCAAGCCGGTTGCGTACGGGAGCATGCTGCTCGAATCGTTTCTCGCGTGCCTGAGCCTCGCCACCGTGATGATCCTGGCGAAACCCACCGGCCGCCCCGATCTGACCTATGCCGACGGCATCGGCATTTTCATGAACCAGGCCACCTTCGGCCTCGTCTCGATCGAGATCGCGCGACAGTTCGGGCTGCTTTGCTTCGCGACGTTCGTGTTCGACACCCTCGATGCCTGCACGCGGCTCGCGCGTTACGTCCTGATGGAGCTCACCGGCTGGACGGGCCGCGCCGGGATGATCGGCACCACCCTGGTCACGCTCGCGCTGCCCGCCATCGTCGTGAGCCTACCGCCCGCCGTTGTCGCCGGGCAGCCGATCCCGATCTGGCGCGCATTCTGGAATCTCTTCGGCAGCTCGAATCAACTCCTCGCGGCCCTGGCGCTCCTAGGCGTGACCGTCTGGCTGCACCAGAAGGGCAAATCGGTATGGTTCACTCTCGGGCCAACCATCTTCATGCTCGGCATGACGCTGTGGAGCCTGCTGCTCTCCGTTCGCACGCATCTGGCGCGGCTCGAGACCGGTGGCGCGGCGGCGCTGCACCACATCGAGTTCGCCGTGGTGTTGGTGTTGCTGGTGATGTCGGTCTGGCTGGTCGTTGAAGCGATTCTGATCGCACGCAACCGCACGCCGCCCGCGCCACTCGTGCCGACGGCACCGAGCCCGGCGCCGGCCGGCTGAGTTCCGCGGCCGCGCCGATGGATCTTTCGCGCAATCGGCAGCTGGAGCGGCGGCGCCTCCGCCGCGGAGGTCGGCAGAAACGGGGCGAGGGCGCCCCGTCCTCATCAGAAAGCCTGCGCGCGCGCTGATGTGGGACGCAAAAAAGGGGGTCGAAAAATCCTGCTGCGCGCCGATGCGCGCGACGGAACCGACGGAAGCGGAATGGGAACGGGCGGCGCGCGGCGGACTCGAGCAGAAGCATTTCCCGTGGGGCGACGAGCTCGAACCCGGCGGGAGGCATCGAATGAATGTTTGGCAGGGCGTCTTCCCGGCCAGCAACAGCGAGGACGATGGTCATTACGGCGTGGGGCCGGCGCAGGGCGAGCGCCGCGTGATGCGGGGCGGCTCGTACCTTTGCCACGCGAGCTACTGCAACCGGTATCGCACGGCTGCGCGCAGTGCGAATACCCCCGACAGCGCGACGACCAACCTGGGATTTCGGTGCGTGCGCGATGAGTGAGGGCCGCGAGCGCGCGAGAATGGTGACTGACTCATTCGCCCGGTTGTAGGGGCGTCGCTTGCCGACGCCCAAGCGTGCAAATGCAACCGGGTTCTCGCGGGCGTCGACAAGCGACGCCCCTACCAGCGCTTCTTTGTAAGTCAAAACGCAGAGGTGATTCGCGGCT
>JBKJRG010000171.1:0-6911 GCA_046594805.1 Opitutaceae bacterium
TCGGCAAATCGTCACCCACCTCACGACTCCAAACCGCCTGCAAAACCGCCGCCGTCCTTCAGCCGCACCCCGGGTTTTTGGTCCTTTCAAAAAACCGCGCTTTTGGGACAGGCTCTAGTTAGACAGGAGGAACATCTCAGAGGCGCCGGATTTCGGCCGGGTTGTTCCGCACTTTTCGTTTACGGGCGGGAAGGTGGACTCGTTCGAACGCGGAGGCGGCGCGGAGCATCCGCGACCAGGTCGGGGTCGTCCCTGCCCTCCGACTTCGTCGGGGCTAGCTTGGGATGCGGCCGCTGTAACTGTAAGACTACTTCCCTCGTTGCGGGCCGGCGCGCCACGTGCTTGTTTCGCGGTCCCATCTGATGCCACTCATCCGACACGTCCTCCTCGCCAGTCTGCTGGCCGTCGCACCCGCGGCGTCGCCCGCCCTCCACGCCGCCCCGGCTCCCGCCACTGGTCCCTCCGCCGCGACCGGCACGATTTCCGGGCGCGTGCAAAACATCGTCACCGGGCATTTTCTCAACAAGGCCCGCGTCACGCTCAAGGGTACGAACACGACGGTCTACACCGACAACTTCGGCGCCTATCAGCTGGTCGGGGTCCCCGCCGGCCCAGCCACGCTCGAGGTGTTCTACACCGACCTCGATCTCGCCACGCTCCCCCTCAACGTCCCAGCCGGCGCCGCCGTCGAGCAGAACGTCGATCTCACCAGTGTGAAACGCTATGGCGCCGACGCCTCCACGGTGCGCCTCGATGCTTTCGTCGTGTCCCAGGACAAGGAGACCGACAACCAGGCCATCGCGACCAACGAGCAGCGTTTCGCCCCGAACATAAAGAACGTCATGTCGACCGATTCCCTCGGCGACGTCCTGGGCGGCAGCGTGGGCGAATTCATCAAGTTTCTCCCCGGCGTCACCGTCGAGAATGATCTGGCCGACGTCGCGGGCATCTCGGTGCGCGGTATCGGCGGTGCCATGACTTCGATTACAAACGACGGGGCGCCCGCGTCCAATATTTGGGTCAGCACCAGCCGCACGGTCGACATCCGGAGCATGGCCCTGAACGACATCTCCCGGATCGAGCTCTCCAAAGTCCCGACGCCCGCGAATCCGTCCGACTCCCTCGCCGGCACGGTGAACCTGATCAGCAAGAGCGCCTTCGAGCGCTCCGGCCGCCTGCTCCGCTACAGTCTCAACCTGGTCGGCAACAGCGAGAACCTCACGGTCAAGCGCACCCCGCATTCCCACCTGGATCGCAGGACCTACAAGATTCTGCCGGGCGCCAACATCGACTTCACCTGGCCGATCACGAAGACATTCGGCATCGTGATCGCCGGCACCCACGCCGAAATCTACAACGAGCAGCACCGCACGCTGCAGACCTGGAGCGGGGTCGGCACGGGCACCAACGCCGTCAATGCCACCTACGCCACGCCGTTCCTCTCGGCCCTCGCGCTGCTGGACGGCCCGCGCAACATCACGCGCAATACGCTGAGCGTGAAAGCGGATTGGAAAGTCACGCGCAACTCCGTGCTGTCGCTCGGCCACGTCGCCAGCCGGACCGACACGCGCATCGGCTCCCTCTCCATGAACTGGAACACCGGCACCAATGGCACGCCCACGCCCGCCACCGGCAGCCCGTTGACGTACGGTCCCACCTTCACCAGCGGCGCCACCGGCCGCGGCACGTTGAGCAACAACGGCACCAATCAACTCATCAACCAGATCACCGACACCAGCACGCTTTCTTATCGCTACGACGACGGACGGTGGCGCATCGAGTCGGGCCTCAGCCGCTCCGCCTCACAAACCAAGCGCCGCTACGCTGACGCCGGTTTCTTCCTCCAGGCCATCGCCGTCAACCGCGTGCCGGTCCGCATATCCTACCGCGACATTTCCGGCGCCCGCCCCGGCATCGTCGAGGTTTTCGATAACAACGGCCAGAACGTCGACTACAGCGACATCTCGAACTTCCGCGGCACCACGGCCAACAACGGCACGCTCGATTACAAGAGCGGCAGCAACAACGGCTACCTGAACGTCCGCCGCAGCCTCACCTTCATGCCCGTCCCGACCGCCCTGCAGGTCGGCGGGTCGCAGCGCAACCAAATGCTGGATACGAACAGCAGCACCGAGGCCTGGACGTTCATGGGCTCCGACGGCGCCTCCGGCGCCACTGCTTCGGTCGCGCCCTACACCATGCAGGTCTACAAGGACGTCGATCCGGGCTACGGCTTCCCGACCATCCCGTGGATGTCGCCTTCGCGCGCGTGGAACGCATTTCTGGCCAATCCTCTGCTCTACCAGAAGACCGAGGCGCAGCGCGTGACGGAGGGCAACACCGCCATCGACAACTCCGAGCGCATCGACGAGACGGTGCGGGCCGCCTACATCCAGGCCGACACGAATCTCTTCCGGAACCGCCTCCGCGTGCTCGGCGGCGTGCGCTTCGAACACACGGAGGATCTCGGCCAGGGTGGCATCAACGATGGCGACGCCGTCTGGCAGCGGGACGCCGCCGGCCACTACATCCGCAACGCGGCGGGGGCCCGCATCCGCAAACCCGAAGCCGGCGCCGCGGCTTCCTACGCCGAGTTTCTTCTCACGCGCAAACGCCGCGCCTCGTTCTCGAAGAGGGTGTATTCCGGTTACTACCCGAGCGTGCACCTCACGTTCAACGCGACAGAAAGTTTTGTCTTCCGGGCTGCTTATGCCAAGACCTACGGCCGCCCGAACTTCAACGACATCATCCCGCGGGCCGTCGCCACGCCGTTCGACCTCGACGACGATGATCCCACTCCACCGCTGACCGGACGCGGCACCCTCACCATCCGCAACCCCGCGCTCCGGCCGTGGACCGCGGACAATTTCGATCTCTCCGCCGAATACTATACGGCGAACGGCGGACTCTTGAGTGCCGGCGTCTTCCGCAAGGACCTGCAGAACTTCTTCGGCAACGCCTCGCGCATCGCCACGCCGGCGATCCTGAGCGAACTGGGCCTCGATCAGCGCTATCTCGACTGGAACGTCGTCACAAAGTTCAACTCCGGCGACGCCCGGATCACCGGCGCGGAGATCAACCTCAAGCAGTCCCTCCGGATGCTCGGCAAATGGGGCAGCTACTTCACCGTCTTCGCCAACGGCACCAAGCTGCAGCTCGACGGCAATCCCGGTGCGTCGTTCACCAGTTTCATTCCAAAAAGCGGAAACTGGGGCGCGACCTTCGCGCCCAAGCGCTTCACGCTGACTGCGCGCTGGAATTACCGCGGCCTCGACAAGCGTGCTCCGCTGGCCGCCTATGGCCCGAACGGCCACGAGTATATCGAGGCCCGCACCGTGCTCGACCTCAGCACGGCCTTCCAGCTCACGAAGCGCCTTTCGCTCATCGGCAGCGCGAACAACATCTTCAACGAGCCGCTGCGTTTCCTCCGTTACGGCGACCTTACGCCGTCCTACGCCCGCCAATACGCTGAGCAGGAATACGGCATCCAGATGGCCGTCGGACTGCGCGGGTCGTTCTAACCCGGAATTTCACCCGTTACCTCTGATACCGCGAATTGGGTAAGCGCGATGCCGGAAGCAGGTGGTGAGGGCGGTAGGCTCATGCGGCATGGCCCTGCCGCTTGACTGCATTTTCCGGTTCGATCCCAAGAGGGTCAGGTTTTAAGTCTTTCAGTCGCTCGCTTGCTCTCGCCAAATCCGAGCGTCTCACGCGATGTGCTGTGCGGTGGGATTCGAACCGGCGCCAGCTCCTGGCCAGGGCTGGCTACTTTCTCCAGGCACTCGGCGGCTGGCCGGTTTGCTGGCGGAACCAGCGCGCGAAGTAATTGGGATCTTCGAAGCCGCATTGCGTGGCGGCTTCCGCGACGGTCGGCGCCGCGCGCAGGGCCGCCTGGGCGGATTCCAGCCGGAAGCGATCGCGCAGCGCCCGCAGGCCCAAGCCGGTTTCGCGTTTGAGCTTTCGCGTCAAGTGGTCCGGATGATAACCGGCCTGGCGGGAAATTTTCGCGAGGGAGCGCGACGCCGGGGTGCGCAACAACCCCTGCACGCGATCGAAAATCGTGGGCTCGCGCAGCGCCGGCGCGGGATGGGTGCCGGAAGATTCCAGCAACTGGGCCACTACGGCTAGGATTGCGGGGTAGTCGGATAGGGTCAGCCGGCCCTTGGGTGGCACGCGGGCGAGCAGCGCATGGAGGGCGTTAAGTCGATCCGACGGCAGGCGGCGGTGTGACCCCCGGACGCGTCCGGAACCCTCCAGTTCGTAATCGAGGACGAGGCAGAGCGGGCGACTGCGTCCCTGGAGGGCGAAGCCGTGCGGCGTATGCGCGGGAATGACAAAAAGATCGCCGGCGCGGGCAGCATGGCGACGCCCCTTGATCGTCTGCCTGCCCTCGCCCGAGAGATAGAGGATAAGCTGGGCATGGGCGTGCCGGTGCGGGCTGACCTCGGTTTCCCGGTGCCGATTGAGCTGCAGTTTTCGCAGCACGAAACCCAGCGCATGGATTTCGATTTTTTGGATCAGGATGGGACTCCAGGCCAGCATCGGAGAAGGGTGGGTACGAGGGGCGCGGTGGCGAAAAGCGGAAGTGTGCTAGCAAAAGTCGGGTTTATCCTAACGCAAGCCGGGGCTTGGCGCCTAGACTGGGACTCCCTTATTAACCCCTTCTCCATGACCACGCACAAAGTCGGCATCATCATGAACGGCGTCACCGGACGCATGGGCACCAACCAGCACCTGCTGCGCTCGATCAAAGCGATCATCGATCAAGGCGGCATCAAGCTCGGTGACAGCGAAGTCATCATGCCCGATCCGATCCTAGTGGGCCGGAGCGAAACGAAGCTGGCGGCGCTGGCGGCACGCGCGGGCGTGAAGCGCTACACGACGAATCTCGATGCCGCCCTGGCGGACACCGCCAACCAGGTTTATTTCGACGCCACGCTCACCGGCCAGCGCCCGAATGGGGTGCGCAAGGCCATCGCGGCGAAGAAACACATCTACTGCGAAAAGCCGACCGCCACGACGTCGGCGGAGGCCCTCGCGCTCGCGCGCGAAGTCGCGGCGGCGGGGCTGAAGAACGGCGTGGTGCAGGACAAGCTCTGGCTCCCCGGTTTGCTGAAGCTGAAGTACCTCATCGATACCGGCTTTTTCGGAAAAATCCTCTCGGTGCGCGGCGAGTTCGGCTACTGGGTCTTCACCGGCGAGTACGAGAAACTGCAGCGGCCCTCGTGGAATTACCGCAAGGAGGATGACGGCGGCATCATCGTGGACATGCTGTGCCACTGGCAGTACGTCATTCAGAACCTGTTCGGCGAGATCAAGTCGCTTACCTGTCTCGGCGCGACGCACATTCCCCAGCGCTGGGATGAAGCCGGGAAACCGTACAAGTGCACGGCGGACGATTCGGCCTACGCGACGTTCGAATTGGTGAATGGCGTCATCTGCCACTTCAACTCGTCCTGGGACGTCCGCGTGCGGCGGGACGACCTGCTCACCCTGCAGGTGGACGGCACACATGGCTCGGCCGTCGCGGGCCTGCGCGATTGCACGGCGCAGCATCTTTCGGCCACGCCGCGCTGCCTCTGGAATCCAGACATCGACAGCCCCATCAAATATTTCGACGGTTGGACGCGCGTGCCCGACCAGGGAAATTACGACAACGCCTTCAAGGTGCAGTGGGAGCTTTTCCTGCGGCACATCGTCAAAAACGACCCGTTCCCGTGGAGCCTGTTCGAGGGGGCCAAGGGCGTGCAGCTCGCTGAAATCGGGCTGAAGTCCTGGGCGGAAAGAAGGTGGGTCGACATTCCGAAGCTGGGGTAGTCGGTCGGACCCGGTCATTACAACCCCGGTGCTTCATTTCCAAACCCGCGGTTTGCTCTGGCAATCCGCGCGTTTTGCATAAGTTCTCATCCGACCCGTTCGGGATGGCTTCCTTCAACTTTCAACTCTTCCCACCATGCTCATCTGGATTGTCCTAATCATCATTCCCATGTTGTTCGGCCTGTATGCGCAGATGCGGATTCGCAGCGCCTACACGAAGAACGCGCAGATCCAATCCCGCGGCCGCATCAGCGGCGCGGAAGCCGCCCAGGCCGTCATGAATTCGGCCGGCATCCACGACGTCGAAATCGTCGAGGTGCCCGGAGAGCTCACCGACCACTACGACCCGATGAAGAAACGGCTCGCACTGTCGGAGCACAATTATCGCGGCACGAGCCTCGCGGCGCTCGGGGTCGCGGCGCACGAGGCCGGCCACGCCATCCAGCACAAGGTCGGCTATGCGATGATGACCGTGCGACAGACCCTCGTCCCGGCGACGCAGATCGCGTCGAGCATTTCCCAATACGTGATTCTCGCCGGTATCCTGATGGTCAGCTATGCCGGGATGGCCTTTGGATACAACCTGCTCATCCTGGGTGCCGTCGCCCTTGGCGTCATCGTCCTGTTTCAGCTCATCACGCTGCCAGTGGAATTTGATGCCAGCCGTCGGGCGAAGGCGCAACTCGTCAACCTCGGCATCGTCGACCAGGACGAAATGCCGGGCGTGCACGAGACGCTCGACGCGGCCGCGCTCACTTACGTGGCCGCCTTTGTCGCCGCGCTCGGCAGCTTGCTTCACATCCTGATGATTATCTCCGGCGGTCGTCGCAACGACTGAAGGTGCCTGCCCGGAACGGTTGGATCCCAACGGGGCGCCGAACTCGGCGCCCTTTTTTTTGCCGGCATCCCGGCGCGACTGCGGGCGCACTATTTGATGATCACGGGCGCCCGCGTGACCGCGGCGTTCTTCTGCGCCTCGAGGGCCTTCGGCATCGCATCCATGAGCTGGATAATGCGCTCGGGGTGCGTCGGGTGAGTGGAGAGCATGGCGGGAGGCGCGGAAGAACGCCGCGGTCACGCGGGCGCCCGTGATC
>JBKJRG010000212.1:0-9144 GCA_046594805.1 Opitutaceae bacterium
GGCGACGACCAGGAATTCCTTCCCCGACTTTTTATTTTTGGTTTTCGATTTTCGATTGTCGGAGGCGGAGGCAGCGGGCGAAGCAGCGGGGCTGATGGCTCCGGCTCCGACAATCGAAAATCGAAAACCAAAAATAAAAAGTCGGGGAAGGAATTCCTGGTCGTCGCCATCATCGCCGTCGTCCTCCTCGCCGCCGGCGGCTGGTTCGTCATGAAAACCCGGACCGAGAACGAGGAGAAGATCCGCGTCGCCGCCGAAACTGCGCAAGCGAAACAGACGGCCGAGCAGGCCGAGGCCGCGCGCATGGCGGCGCTTAAGACCTCCCTGCGCACCAAGCTGGCCGAAGCCCGCGTGGACTGGGAAGCCCACGAAAGCGAACTGCAGGACGCCGAGCGCCGCACCAACGATCTCAAGTCCGAGTTGCGCAGCCTACGCGACGCCACCCCGGTGAAAAAGGCCGAGCTTTCCGCTCAGCTCGCCTCGCAGGAATTTTTTACCAAATGGCTCAAAAACCACCTGCTGCGCCATCCGGCCAAGCTCGCGCGCGCCCGCGCCGATGAATTGCTCCAGTCAGGCGCCAGCGTCGAAGCCGCCGCGGTGGTCGAAGAAATCGCCACCGGACTCAAGTCACTGGATGAAGACATCGCTTCGCGGCGGAAATATTTCTTCAACACCACCACCAGCATTCGCCTTCACTCCAAGCCGGAGGGCGTTCGCTGGGCTTTGACCGACGCCTTTGGTCGCACGCAGGAAGGCACTACGCCCGCGGAGTTGAAAGACCTGCCGTTGACCCACCTGGTGACTGATGGCGTCGCGGTGGCTCCGTTTGCCGGCATCGAACAACGTGGAGAATTCACGACCGGAAAGATCGCGGTCCGTTTCAGCCGCATCGGGTGGCCCGACGTCGTCAAGAGCGACACCGCGCTGATGGAAGACAATACCATCCTGGAAGCGGAATTTCCCGAGGGCGCCGTCGCCGTGAGCTCCCTCCCGCCCGGCGTGCCCTTCACCATCACCCAAGCCAGCGATCTCGGCTGGACCGCGTCAGGCACCACGCCCGCGACCATCACCCAGGTGCCCTTGGGCCGGGTCGTCGTCCGCGTGGCCCGGCCAGGCTACGCCGATGTCCAGCAGGAACTCGCCGTCGAAGCGGGCAAGACGTCCAAGACCACCGACCTCGACCACCGCAGCCAGCCCGTCCACATCCAGGTCGAGGAAGCGGCCCGGATCCTGGTGGACGGCAAACTCGTCGGCACCCAGAAAGCCGAACTCACGACGCTCACGCCGGGTGAACACACCCTGCACCTCGAGGCGAAGGGATATAGCGCCTATCGCACGAAGTTCACGGTCGCGCAAAAGGCCACGCCCGTAGTCCGCCTCGCCTACAATTTCAAACAGCTCGCGGCGGAGGACATCACCTGCAGCCCGTGCAGCGGCGCAGGTAGCCTTCAGCACCAGGGTCGGTGCAACCAGTGCAACGGCACGGGCCGGCGCGATTGCCCGGACTGCAAGAACGGCGTCACCGGTTATGTCCAGGGCGACTTCGGCGGCGGAGTCATGGGGCCGAAAATGGTCATGTGCAGCGCCTGCAACCGGAAGGGCTACTTCGTTTGCGAGTCGTGCACCAACGGCACCGCCAAATGGCGGTCCACCTGCGCCACCTGCAGCGGCGATGGCAAAGTGAGCAAGCTGCAGCTCTCGCCTTAAACGGTCCTCCGCCTACGCCCGCACCGGCAGCTTTTGCAGTTGGGCGAACAAAGCCGTGAGGTCGGACTCGGCCTGTTTCGAGAATTCCCTCGCCACCGACTCGCCCGTGCGGCCGTCGGCGGCGGTGACCGTGACGCGTCCGGTGCCGTCGTAGCCCATCACGATCGACACTGGATGCTGCCCCTCCGCCCGGCGGATCGGGCCGAAGGTGAACTGCCCGAGCGTTTCCGGCGGCGTGAAGGGATCCTTGCGTTGCAACAGCTCGATGCTGAGCGAAGTCTGCCCAGCCTTCTGCGTGTAGAACGTCTGCTTGGCCGTTGTGGGTACAGGCACGTTCTTCTCGATCATGGCGTGAAAAACGGGCTTCCGTTCCTTGGGGTCGAAGACGCGCAGGCCGAGCTCGTTGCTCGTCACCTGCTGCTTCAGTGGCGGGGCGGCGGTCTTTTTGCTGCCATGGAACTGTTCGGCCAGCAGCGCCGCGCCATAGGCGATGGAGGCGTGCGGCTGCTCCCGGCGGATGCGGGCGGGCTGCAGCCCGCTCATCTCGCGGACCTTGCGCTCGACGCACGGCACCAGGCTCGAACCGCCCGTGAGGATCAGCTCGTCAATGTTCTCCCACGCCAGGCTCTGGCTCTTGAGGGCGCGCTCGCAGACCTCCTGGCAGGCCTCGAGCCACGGCTCGGCCGCGGCCTCGAACTGGGCCCGGTTAAAGGTCACCCGCAGCGATTTGCCCCCCAGGATCACCGGCTTGCTGATGACGTTGGCGTCGGGCGCCGAGAGGGCGATCTTGGTCTGGGTGGCGAAATGCCGCAGCCGCTGCGCGGACTCCGGGTCCGTGCGCGGGTCCACCCCGAACTGCCCGCGGAACTGGTCGGCCACGATGCCCATGATCAATTCGTCGAAGTTCTTGCCGCCGATGTTGTCGGCACCCTCCGTGGCGATCGCGTAGAGGCCCTCCGGCGTGGCGCTCAGGATGGTGGCATCCAGCGTGCCGCCCCCGATATCGAAGACGAAGATCAGCCGCTCGCCGCCCTTGGTGTTCAGGCCGAAGAAGGTGGCCGCGGCCAGCGGCTCCTCGACCAGCCCGAGCACCGGGATGTCCGCCAGGCGGCCGGCGTTGACCGTCGCCTGGCGCTGGGCGTCGTTGAAATTGGCGGGCACGGTGATGACCGCGCCCGTGATCGGCTCGCTCAGCGCCGCCTCGGCGTCCTCCTTCAACTTGCGCAGCACGAGGGCCGAGATGGCCTCGGGCGAGTAGCCCTGCCCGAGGTGGTCGGTCAGGACGACCTTGCCGGCCTGGCCCATGCTGAGCTTGGCAAAGCGGCTGATGGGTAGGCCCGGCTCCTCCTGTAGCAACTCCTCCAGCAGGTCGCCCACGATGGCCCCGCGCTCGCCGATATGCACGACCGACGGCGTCTGGAAACGCTGCGGATCGCGGCGCGACGGAATCAGCGTGGGCGTGCCAGCCGAATTGACGTAGCTGATCAGCGAGAAAGTGGTGCCGAGGTCGATGCCGACGATCATGTGGCCCTCATGGTCTCCGTCCGACCCCGGCTGCCAATCTGTAAGTTGCGCTGACGCTCAGGCAGCGTCCGCTGTCCGGAGAAAGTGCCAAACTTGAGCGACAGGATCGAAAGCCGGGCCCGGGACTCAATTGGGCAAGGGCGTGAACATCGGGTTGCTGCGATCGCCTCCGGCGAGGATAAACGCCACCAGGTCGCGAAGTTCGTCCTCGCTGAGTGAATTGATCAGGCCCGCCGGCATCAGCGAAGTTTCGCTCGGACGCGTGGATTTCACCGCCGATCTCTTCACCAGCGTGAGGGCATGCGGGACCATCAGGTTGGAGGTGATGAACAGTTCGCCCCCTTCCTCAAAGGTGGGATAGCCGATCAGGACGGCGCCGTCCTTCATTTCATAACGCGTCGCCGCGTAGTTTTCATTGATGCCGGCCGAAGGTTCGATGATCGCCTGCAGGAGATCCCGCTCGCTGTAACGGGATCCCGCCTGCGTCAAAATCGGGCCCGCTGCTCCGGCCCCGAGCGCTCCGATCCGGTGACAGGCCACACACGCCGCGGCCATATACATCGCGCGGCCCCGGTTAAAATCCCGCTTGCTCATCTGGCCGCGCACCACGCTGGTCGCCTCGTCGAGGGAATACGGCTTGCCCGGGCCCTTTGGCACAACGGTTTCAGCCATGAGCTGCGGGACGGGCCGGACTGACGCCTGGGCGAGGCGCTCGCGCTCAGCGCCTTCAGGCACGGCGGCCAGCGCGATCATCCGGATAGTGTTGATGAAGCCATTGAAGCTCAAACCGCCCGTCCAGTTGTACGCCTGCTTGAACCACGAAAAATATTCCTGGCGCAGCTGTGGTGTCCATCCTGTGCGGGCGGAGCGCAGCGCGGTCGCGTAGGCGAATTGTTGTCGGGCGGGACGGGTCTGGTTGATGCCCGAAATGGCTGGGCCATATCGATCATTGCGCGCGAGCAAGGCCTCATCGACGAGATCTTGCGGCTCCGGCTGCTCGGGGATTCTCAGCAATGGGATGGTCTTCGACACCACCGTCGGTGAATCGAGGTAAACGAGGAGACCCGCGAGTTCGCGGCTCAACCGTTTGTCGGGGTGCGGATAAAATCTGTCGAGTTGCGCCGCGACCCGCGCTTTTACCGCGGGCGAAGGTTCGCCCATGCGTGTGAACGCCAGTTCCCACAGGCGTACGACTTGGTGCTGACGATCAACGGGGAGTCGCCCCAGGTCGAACCGACTGAGCCTGTCCACGAGCGCAGGCTGCAGGGATTTGTCGCCGAGCCTGACGAGTGCGAGCAAGGCCTCCAAGGCCGCCTGGGAATTTCCCTCCGCCAGGGCGCGCTGGACCCAAAGGCCCAGGGGTTGGCGTTCTATGGCTACGCGGGCCGCCCAGCGCACGAAACGATCCGAATGGGAAAGATGAGGCCAGGCTTGGTCGACCACCGGTTGGCCGCCGCCGTCGGTGTGCAAGGCCTCAAGCGTCCGCCGCAAGCGCGCCTCCTGAGTGGGCGCGGGGTAGGGCGCCCGCGCCGTGCTTTCGGAACCCACATACGTCACGCGATAGAGCGCGGAGTCGGTGCTGCGCCCGCCCGCCGCAAAATAGAGAGCACCGTCGGAGGAATTAACGAGGACATCGGTGATCGGGAGCGGTTTCCCGCTGACAAACTCCTCCTTGGTCGCGCGAAAAGTCGCGCCATCCGGGACCAGATGAAGGGCGTAGAGCGTACCGAAGGTCCAGTCGGCCGCGAAAAGCGCGCGCTGGTATTTGGCGGGAAACCGTGCCTCGGTGCCCATGGCCATGCCGGTGGGCGAACCGGGTCCGACCTCGAGCAACGCGGGCAGGCTATCGGCATAATAGGGCGGCCATCGGCCCGAACCTGAACGCCACCCATAGTCGCCTCCGCTCACCACGTGGTTGACGCGGGTGGGCAGGTACCAGGGAGTGCCGTTTTCGTTCTCCGTGTCGGAATCATAGGTGAAGAACTCGCCATTCGGGTCGAAAGCGAAGCGGTAGGCATTGCGAAATCCCATCGCGAAAAGCTCGTACGCACGGCCGTCCGGATCGGTGCGGCCGATGTAGCCGGCCGGCGCCAGGATGCCCCTGCCATTGCCGAGCGGAGGCCACATGCGTGGCACGATATGATCTTCCTGCCATGCGACGGGAATGTGCTTCTCGAGGTTCACCGGGAGCCCCGTGTTGTTCCCGTTCATGAAATAAATGGTCCGGCCGTCGGGCCCGAGCGCCAGGGCGTGAGGGCCGTGCTCACCGGTTCCCACCATTTCGCGCAACAGCTCCGCGCGGTCGTATTTGTCGTCGCCATCGGCATCGCGCAGCCGATGCAGCCCGGATTTGCCGCCCCCAAACTTGTTTTCCTTATTCTCGTTCACCATCACGTACAGGCTGTCGTGCGCATACAACAGACCGTGGGCTCCGCCGAGCCCAAGAACATCCAGCTTTTCCACGGTGGTGACTTCTGCTTCAGCCAAGGGAGGCAGCGTCATTCGATATAACCCGCCATATTGGTCGGCGGTGATCAGCCGGCCTTTGTGATCGACGGTGAGTGCGACCCATGAGCCCTGCTCTTTCGGCACCCTATAGATGCGTTCAACTTTGAATCCCGGCGACGCGACCATCTGCTCCGCGGGTGGTGCATCCACGCGGCGGGCCTGCTGCCCATGGAGGGAGGCGGCAACCAGACCTATCGCGCAGGTCGCGGCCATCACCCGGCAGGCCAGCGATGGGAAAAACAGACGACGGGGGTGATTCATGGGAAGGGTGTTCCTCGCCTGCCACCTGACGGCGGGCATCACGCGGTCGCTGGCACTGCCGGCAGCAAGGGGGCGGGAGTCAGTCAGAATTTATACGTCGTCGACAGATAGAAGGCTCGGGGCGGAATGGGAACAAACTGCAAGAGGGTGCGCTCACCCGTCGAGGGCAGCACCGTGTATCCCTGTCGATCGCCCGGATTGACGCCCCAACCGCGCCACGTCATCACGCCTTCGTCATCCAGCACATTGTTGACGTTGAAGTTGACCGAAAAGCGATCGTTGAAGGTATAGCCTATCGCCAGGTCGAACTGGTTGAAACGCGGCAGCGTGATTACGTTGGCGATGTTGCCCGCGCGCTCGCCCATGTGCTTCCATTGCAGGTTGGCGAAATACTTGCCTGTCGTGTAGCTCAGAGTCGTGTTGAGCATGAAGTCGGGATTGTTGTCCGACGGTTTCCCGGAGAAATCACGATACACGTCGTCGTCACGACCATTGACCCCCGCGGCGAATTCCTTCCAGACCGTGCCCTTGGACTCCTGCCAGGTGAATACCGTGCGGAGGCCGAGATGTTTGGTTAGCACGACGCTTCCTTCGAGTTCCAAGCCGTAGGAAGTAACGACATTGTAGATCGGATCCGGGTAGTATGGCGTGATGCCGTCTGCTTCCGTCGCCTGAGGATTGCTGAAAATGTCGCCCAAGCGGCTCCAGAACGGTGTGGCGGTGAAACTAAAGCGGTTACCGCTGAGGCGATAGCCCAATTCCCATTGCTCGACGGTCTGCGGCCGGCCTTTCAGGTTATCGAGGCGGAACCTCGAGGTGTAGCTGCGGAAGAGGTCGAGATCCGGCGCCTTCTGCCCATCCGCATAACGCACGTAGAACGAATTGCGGTTGTTGATTACGAAATTCGAGCCGACCGACCAGGAGAAGCTGTCTACATTCTTGTCGTAGTACCAGGTGTTGGCCGCACTCGGGACGGTGAACCGGGCATCGTACAGAGTCAGGGGGTTCCCGTCCGCCCCGCCATAGGTCGGGTCCCAGTTGCCGCGAGGATTCTGGACTCCCGTCGCGTTGAATCCCTTGGCCGCGTAATTCTCCGCCCGCAAACCCCAATCGAGGTTCCAGCGATTCGTGAAGTCCCATTTATGCCCGAAGAATAGCGCCAGCTGTTTGGCGAGGGCTTCATTGCGGCCAAAGCCGACCCCCATGGCCGTGTAGCCGTTGGGGTTCGTCAGCTTTACGGTCTGGCCATTCCAGCCGGCGACCGCGGCCAGGGCGGCGGCGGGAGTACCGGCGGGCGCATTGGCCGCTGTCGCCGGAATCCACGTGATGGCGAGAGGCTGCGGTTGCTCACTCAGGGGCATGGCCGCGCGAGCGGCAGTCGTGTTGCGACTGAGTTGATCGGCGTAGCCGAAGAAGGCTCCGACCGTGAAGGACATTTTATCCGTCTTCTTCGTGATCGCCAGTTGGTTCATCAGCTCATCGGCGCGGTTGCTGGGCGCATTGGCCGTATTGGTCCACACCGCGTTGATCGAGTTTTCCGCAATCTCCAGGTTGCCGTTGGGGAGATTTGCGAACGTCACCCGCTGGCCGGGGTTTGAGGGTGCGGCGCTGCTCACGGCATACGAACCGTTGGAGGTCACTTCGGCCACCAACACCTGGGACTTACGGTCATGAAACCGGTAGGTGCCGGCGGGGACGCGCCCATTTTGCGGGCCGCCGCTGAACTGGAAAGCCATGGCACTAAAAAAATTGGGCCAGGCCAGGCTGCGGGGCGAAATGCTGGTGCTGGCGTTTCGATCCTGCCAGCTTCGCGCCACCTTGCTGTTGTTGTGGAACGACCAGCCGCCACCGAATTCATGCTTCCAGTTCGCGCCCAGCGCGTGCTGCTGGGAGTGAACCTTTTCGCCGGAATCAAACGTGGCCAGGTCCTTCTCCGCTCCGCGTGGAAACGAGTGCACGAACTTCGGATGCAGGTTGGTGCTGTAGCGGCTCAGACCCGGCACCTGCTTGGGATTTTTGGGATTTAGCCCGAGTTGGTATTCATACCAGTGATTATGGTCATCCTGGTATTTGGCGTAGATCTTCACCGAGCCATGGCCGTAATCCTTGAAAAGATTCCCGCGCACGGTGTAGCCGTTGTTCATCGGATAACCGTCGGCCGGCCGGTAGCCTTGGGCCACCCGGTAAAACCCGCCCACGTTGTAAAGCCAGCTCGTCCTGCCCACCGGGCCGCCCAGATTGATGTCGCCCCGGTACATGGGGGACCAGTCACCCTCCATCCCGAAGCGGGCTCGAATCTCCCCACTGTGCTCGGGCGTGCCGGTCTTGCTGATGTAATTGAAGATGCCGCCGGGGGCGTTGGCCGCGGTGATGGAAGCGCTGCCTCCGCGCACCGCCTCTACCCGGCGCAGCGTGGCATCAGGCCGGTGCCAGTAGTCCGGGCCGCTGTTGCTGAAACTTACATTGGTGATGGGCAGGCCGTCCTCCTGCAGTGAGACATAATAGTAGCCGCGGGCGCCATCGCTGGTGTTGGCCGAGATGCCGCGGGAGTAGACCATGCCACGGATCTCCCCCAGTGATGAATTTACGAATACGCCAGGAACGTTCAGCAGCAGATCAATGCCGCTGACCGGGACCTGCGTGTTGAGCGTCGGCAGGTCGATGGTGGAGATGGAGACGGTGGCCTCTTCCGCGGAAGTTGCCGTGAACACGCCGGTGACGACGAATTTATCCAGTTTGACGACTTTCGGATCGGGCGTGGGCGGGATGGCCGGGGCATTGGGGCTGACTTGGGCCATGAGGCTCCCGGCCAGGCACAGGCAGAAGCCCAAGAGGTAACGTCTGGATTGGTTCATGCTGATTGAGGTTTGGTGGTAAGAAACTGTCCTGGCGCCCAGGCGATAAGCCACTACTACGCGGCGGCACTGCGGCTCAATCCGGATGATGCCTGGGAAAGCCGTTCCGCTTCACCGGTCGCCTCAAAACCGCCCCGTAATTCCTCCCACAATCTTCGTCGGAAACTGATAGTCCAGAATAACGCGGTCGGGATAAAGCGCGTGGGTTTTCGAAACTGGCTCGGAAAAGATGTTTTCCAAATCCAGGAACACGCTCAACTTTCGCGTGAAGGCATAGCGGGTTTTGATG
>JBKJRG010000495.1:0-6225 GCA_046594805.1 Opitutaceae bacterium
GCCCTGGCGATGATGGACCATGTCAATATCGCCCGCGTCCTTGATGCCGGCACGATTGGAATTTCGATTGATGATTTTCGATTTTCGATTGAAGGAACGCAGCCCGGACAGTCTGCAATCGAAAATCAAAAATCAAAAATCGAAAATGTCGGGAGGCCATACTTCGTGATGGAACTGGTCCACGGCGTGTCGATCACCAAAGACTGCGACGACAACCGCCTCACACCACGTGAGCGGCTGGAACTGTTCGTCCCGGTCTGTCATGCAATCCAGCATGCGCATCAGAAGGGAATCATCCATCGCGATATCAAGCCGTCTAACGTGATGGTCACGCTCTACGATGGCAAGCCGGTCCCCAAGGTGATCGACTTCGGCGTGGCCAAGGCGACCGAACAAAAGCTGACGGAGCGGACGCTGTTCACGCAGTACGGCACCATGGTCGGCACGCTGGAGTACATGAGCCCCGAGCAGGCCGAGATGAGCGCCCTGGGGGTCGATACCCGTAGCGACATTTATTCCCTGGGTGTGCTGCTCTACGAATTGCTGACCGGCAGCACGCCCCTGAGCAGCAAGCGGATGAAGGAGGCGGCTTATGCCGAGATTCTCCGCATGATCAAGGAGGAGGAGCCGCCCAAGCCAAGCACGCGGCTGAGCGATTCGGGCGAGGCGCTGGCGTCGATCTCGGCCAATCGTCACACGGAGCCGGCCAAGTTGACCAAGCTGGTCCGCGGCGAGCTGGACTGGATCGTGATGAAGACGCTGGAGAAGGACCGCAATCGTCGTTACGAGACGGCCAAGGACTTCGCCGCCGACGTGCAGCGCTACTTGAACGACGAGGCGGTGCAGGCGTGCCCGCCGTCGGCGCTGTACCGCTTTCGCAAGTTCGCCCGGCGAAACAAGGGAGCGCTAACGGTCGCCGGGCTCGTTTTCTCAATCTTCGTGGCGCTGGCTGGCGGCATCGGTTGGAATGTGCGTGACCGCGCTGTGCGGCAAGCGGCGATCCAGGAACAAGCGACAATAGCCTTGGAAGAGGCGGAGCGGTGGCAGAATCACGGCAAATGGCCGGAGGCGTTGTCGGTCGTCAAGCGGGCGGAGGCGTTGCTGGCCGCCAGCGATGGCAACGAGGCCTTCCGCCAGCATGTGCGGCAAGTCTTGGCGGACTTGCAAATGGTCGTTCGGTTGGAGGAAACCTACCAACTGAACGACGCGGTCGTGGACGAGGACACCTTCATGGCTTCGTTGGACGCCGCGTACTCGGGGGCGTTCAGGGACTATGGCCTTGATGTGCTCGCCATGGAGCCCATGGAGGCGGCGGCCCGCATCCGGGCACGACCCATTCGGATGCAGCTGGCGGTAGGCCTGGAGCACTGGGCCATGACACGCCGCGGCTGGAGGGGTAGAGACGCCCGCGACTGGGAACATTTGCAGGCCGTCGCTCGTCTGGCCGATCCCGATGACTGGCGCAATCAGCTGCGCGATGCGATCAAGCGTTGGGATCCCAAGGCGCTGGAGAAACTGGTGGTTTCTGCCCCGCTCGACGAAATGTCGGAGTCGAGCCTATCACTTTTCGGGGCAGTTCTTCGAGACGTGCACGCCTATCAGCCAGCGATCAGTGTGCTGCGGGTGGCGCAGCGGCGGTATCCGGGCAACTTCTGGATCAACAGAGACCTAGGCAACTGTCTCGCGAGTATCGAGCCTCCCCAATTGGACGAGTCCATTCGCTTCTTCACGGCGGCGTTAGCGATCCGCCCACAAAGTCCTGGCCCGCATTTTTGCCTCGGCTATGCCTTTCATGCCAATGGCCAGATCGACGAGGCCATCGCCGTCTATCGGCAGGCCCTGCGTCTTAGACCCGGTCACTCCAGAGCCCTCAGTGTCCTAGGAACGGCCCTACTTAACAAGGGCCGGCTGGACGAAGCGATCGCTTGCTTGAAGGAGGCCATTCGCCTGAAGCCGGACGACTTCCGCAGCCACATCAACCTCGGCCTCGCACTGAAGGCCCAGGGGAAACTCGACGACGCGATCGCCTCCTACCGCAAGGCCATCGAACTCGCCCCGAAATACGCTGGGGCCCACAACAACCTCGGCGTCGCCCTGAAGGCGCAGGGGAAGCTGGACGAGGCGATCGCCTGCTACCGCAAGGCCATCGAACTCGACCCGAAACTCGCCGCGGCCCACTTCTATCTCGGCCTTGCACTCACCAAGACGGGCAAGATGGATGAGGTTATGGTCGTCTGGCGCAAGGCCGTGCAACTTGAACCGAACGACGCCGAGAATTGCAACAACCTCGCCTGGCTGCTGGCCAACTTCACTGACCCCAAGTTCCGCGACCCGGCGAGGGCTACCGAGCTGGCGAAGAAAGCCGTCGAGCTTGCACCGAAAGAAGGCAACTACTGGAACACGCTGGGTGTCGCCCACTACCGTGCGGGCAACTGGAAAGCCGCCGTCGATGCCCTGAAAAAGTCAATGGAGCTTCGCCAAGGCGGCGACAGCTTCGACTGGTTCTTCCTGGCGATGGCCCACTGGCAGCTGGGCGACAAGGAGCAGGCCCGCAAATGGTACGACCAAGCCGTCGTCTGGATGGAGAAGAACAAGCCGCAGGATGAAGAGCTGAAGCGCTTCCGCGCCGAAGCCGCCGCGCTGCTAGGAATCCCGGAGCCGGCGAACGAAAAAGATGTCACGAGCAAGGAGTAGAGGAGTTCAGAGTCCGAGTAGTCACGTTCCACCCTTTTCACCCGGGGAGACCGGTGAGCCAAGCCGGCAAGCTCACGACCCACCGATCCCCCACAAGGAGTTATTGCCATGATCCGCAAACGCACGTCCAGTTTCAAGCCTCGCGTGGAAGTTCTCGAAGAGCGTTGCTGTCTCGCCGCGCCCTCTGGCGGCACGGTTCCGCCCGGCACCATCTATTACTCGGACATGAAGCTTCAGCAGGATCCGAACGGCTTCTGGACCGAATCCTTCGACGGCTACTTTAGCATGAAGGCGGACGGCACCGGCAAGACGCTCAGTCCTTACGCCGTACCCGCTGAAGGATCTATCTATCTCGGTGAGCCCAGCCACAAGTTGCACGGTGCCCGCTGGATCCTGAATTTCGAGCCCGTCGCGGGCACCTATCCCAATGGCGCGAAACGCTCGGAGTTGTTCGCTACTCGCGCGGACAACGGGCAGAAGCTGCAACTTACGAATGACCCAAGCGTGCAGCCGGACTGGTCTGTCGCGCGCTGGGCCGCCGACGACTCGTTTGTCTCGTTCGCTGCTGTGACCTGGACGCCGGTCACATCGGGGGGCAACTTCACCGATCAGTGGCTGGTGGACGCGGGGATCTTCCGGAGCACCGTGACCTGGACCAGTGGAACGCCGAATGCAGCGACGCCGACAGAAGCCCTCGACGGCGGGTTCATCTTCGAAACCTCGGGGAACCCGTGGGGCACGGTTGCACCAGACATTCACAGCTTCGACTGGTCTCCCAACGGCACTCAGGTCGCCTACGACCAGTGGGGCACACAAATATCGCCGGGGGTAGACCCGAGTCACCACCTGCGCGTGACCACGTTCGACGCGAGCGGCACCCCGATCAACACAACCCAACTCGGGACCGGCCACGACCCCGAATGGGCCCCTGACGGCAGCCGGATCGCTTACAGGGCTCGGAATACCGATTTGGCGCCGAACGATGTAATTTGGACCGTGAAGCCGGATGGGACCGGTGTCTTCCAAGTCACCAACACCTCCCAGAACTACGACCGGCAGCCCGATTGGTCGCCGGACAGCAAGCAGATCGCTTTCACCCGATCAACGCAGTCCACTACGAAAGGCTCCACCAAATGGCTGAAAGACGTGCTGCGCGTCGCGGCCACCGGCGGCACCCCGGTCAACTTGACGAAAGACGTGAGCGATAACACCTATGTGTCGGCGTGGCGGGCGGATGTCCAGGCTCTGACCGCCTCAACCATTGGCCCCGGGACGACGCAAACCCTTTACACCGCGGAAGTCGAACCGCTCCTCGCCGAAGCCCTCGCCCGTTGGACGAACGCGGGCGTGGACACCTCCGGTCTGGGCAACCTCCAGATCCAGGTCTCCAACCTCGGTGGCACCACACTCGGCCTCGCCTCCGGCAACACCATCTGGCTCGACGACAACGCCGCCGGCTGGGGCTGGTTCGTCGATGCGACGCCGCGGACCGACTCCGAGTTCACCACGTTCGGCGATCAGGGGGAGCAGAATCGCATGGATCTCTTGACCGTCGTCATGCACGAGTTGGGCCACCTGTTGGGACACGATCACGACGCCGATAGCGTCATGGCCGAATCGCTGACTGCCGGCGTGCGTCGCACCGACGTGGAGCACGACCACGGAGACATGGTCGATCAGGTCTTCGCACAATCGGACGACTATCGCCCTGACGCCAGGCTGGGTTTCTGGTTGACGGAGCAATGGGATCCCACTCGACTCGGCGGTAAACAGCGCCGATAGCCAGCCAAATCGTCGTGCTATGTGACACCTTGTTCCCACGCACTGCGTGGGAACAGACGGTGTACTGGCCGGACCTGAACTCGGGCGCTTGGTCTGCGAGCCCATGCTGACGGTCTATTTATTTTATCGCAGACCTCGGATGCGGGCGATCTTTGGATCTCTCGCCAGTGAGAAAGAAGAAGAACCATGTTCGCAAGCAAATTCTGGAAACAGCCCTGGCGCATGTTAGGGACGGCCGCGGCGGTCATGTTGTTGAGTGCCGGCCTAACCCTCTCTGCGCCCCCGACGACCGGCGGCACGGGCGGAGGCACGATCTATTTCGAAAACAGCCCGACCTTCACCACCATGAATTCCGACGGCAGCGGGAAGACACCGTTGCCAATCCTCGGGGGAGAACCGAGCTACGCCCTGCACGGCGGCCGGCGCTGGTTCCTCGGAACGCGCGAGATCATCGGCACAACCTATCCCAACGGGGCCACCCGGCACGAACTGTTTGCGTATTCCGACGACGGCGTAACCAGCGTGCAACTGACGACCCAGTCGGACCTGCAGGCGGACAAAGGCGGGGGAACGACCCGTTGGGCCATGGCCGACGGCATGGTGTCTTGGATTGCTCGACGCTGGGACGCTGGCGGGAATGTCGTCGACGGGGGGATCTATTCCGCCGCAGTCGCCTTCGACCGCGTCACCGGCAACGTCCTGGGGCTGGTGCAGCAGCCGCTCGATCCGCTGGTGCCGCTGGCTCTCGTGCTCCGCAACGATGGCTCGTATTTCGACGGCGGTCTGTCCCCCGACATCAGCTCCCACGACTGGGCGCCCGACGGTCTGGACATCGTCCATGACCGGCTCAACTGGGACGAGTTATGGGTGGCTGATGCCGTCTCCGGCGTGACCGTGCGGATTCTGGCGACGGATCATGCCAATTGGCCGGTGTGGTCGCCCGACGGCACACGCATCGCGTTTCAGTCGTCGGCGGGCATCGACACGATCGCTCCCAACGGCGGCAGCCGCAACACGATCATTAAATGGGCACCAACCTACTCGGTTAGTTCTCCGCGATGGTCTCCCACCGGCAGTCACCTGACGTATAGGTGGTGGGACCGACGTTTGCTGCCACAGGGCGTTTTTGACATCTACCGCGCCACCGCCTTCGGCGGCGGAAAGACCAACTTGACCAAGGACATCGGCAACGCCCCGTTCGTCATCGGCTGGCGCTGAATCCGCTGACCTACGGGACTGACAACGCAGGACGCACAACAAGAACAGCGGCCGGTGAGTTCTCGCCACCAAGCAAAGCACTCACCGGCCAAGCATTCGCCAGGCGCTCGGTCTGCTCGCCCGACAGCGGCTTTTTGACACCTTGTTCCCATGCTCTGCGTGGGAACAGACGGTTTTGACGCTCCGCGTCTCTTCCGCACTCCGGCAAAGTGCAGTGTCAAAAGTGTGGACGCTAGAAGCGTCCAAGACGTGCGTTCCCACGGAGGACCGTGGGAACTAGGAATCCAGAATTTCCAATAAAGTTTTGGAAAGGTGCCAAATACGCAACTGGACATTGGTATAATAGGAACAGCCCGATGGCACCGGCAGACCCTCACCCCGGCCCTCTCCCAGGGGAAAACAAAGGTGTCAGGAACGAATGGCACTGCCGCTTGATGCGTAAGGAGTTACGTCATTGGTTCGCGTTGCTATCACTGACCCGGTTTTTCCAGGCTCTATTGTCTCCGCGGTTTTTGCGACTTGTGCTTCCCG
>JBKJRG010000535.1:0-3188 GCA_046594805.1 Opitutaceae bacterium
CATCGTCGTCGACGATCAGGACGTGGGGCGCGGCTTGGGCAGTGGATTTGACCTCGCCGGCAAAGGTCGCGCCGGCCGCCTTGCGCAGGGCTTCCAGCAGGGCCTCGGAGCGCAAGAGCGGTTTGCGCAGGATGGCGGCGACTGGAATTTCCGCTGGTACGGCGAGTTGCTCCGGCGCGCGGGACATTACTACGATGCGGGTCGACCGCAGCATGCCATTGGGTGCCAGCAGCTCGGCCAGTTGCGCGGCGGACTTCTTCGCAATGGATTCGTCGATGAGCAGCACGAGCTGGCGCGCGTCCGCCTCGAGCGCGTCGCGCAGCAGCTCCGTCGCCTTTTCCAGCGAGTCCGTGGCATCGTGATCGATGCGGAGGCGGGTGAGGAGCGCGGAGACGGCGATGCGCGAAGCGGGGAGTTCGCCCAAGACCACGGCATGCAAATCGGGGAGGGGCGGGGGAGTGACCGAGGGGGTCGCCTTGTCGGCGGCGAGCGGCAGGACGACCCAGAATTCCGCCCCGCTCTCCGGGACCCCCCGGGCCCCGATCTGCCCGCCCATCAATTCAACGAGCCGCTTGCAGATGGCCAGCTCCAGGCCCGAGCCGCCAAATTTGCGCGGCGAAGGAGAATCCGACTGCGCGAACCGCTCGAAGATCGTCGCCTGCATGTCCTCGGGGATGCTCTCGCCCGTGTCGCTCACGCTGAAATGAAACCAGGTCGAGCCTTGCTTCGAAACGCCGGTGGAGCCCGGCGAGAGCTCGACCCGCAGCACGACCCGGCCGCGCGAGGTGAACTTGACCGCGTTGGACGCCAGGTTGAGCAGAATCTGCCGCAGCCGGGCGGGGTCGCCGGAGACCATCAGCGGAACATCTGGCGCGACGATCAAGACCAGTTCCAGGCCCTTCAGCAACGCGAGCGGGGAAAGCTGATCGACGACCTCGATCATCGGCTGACGCAGATCGAAAGCCGCATGGCCAATCTGGATATGGCCGGTTTCGATCCGGGAATAGTCGAGCACGTCGTTGAGCGACTGGTGGAGTGACTCGGCGGAGGACCGCAGGGTCGCGAGGTGCTCGCGTTGCTCCGGGGCCGGCGCGGTGTCCAGCATCAGGTCGGCCGAGCCGATGATGCCGTTGAGGTGGGCCCGAATCTCGCGGCTGAGGGTGGCGAGCATTTCGCTTTTGGCCTGGCTCTCCCGGGCAAAGCCTTCCTTCTCCTGTCGCGCGCGGCTGGTTTTTTCCTGCTCTTCCAACACCAGCCGGGATTGATCGGCCAGATCGAGCGCATACGCTCTTTGGGCCCGCCAAAGCAGCCAAACGAGTAGGAGAATAACACCGCTGGCCACCACCAGCGCCACGGAACCACCCCAGCCCGGCCCGGCGACTTCGCACAGGATGGGGGACAGGAAGGGGCTCAGCATGGGGAAGTTTCGTCAATTCCCTGACGGCACATCAAACCCATAATCATCCCCGGCGCGAATCGATGGGGGTGGCAAGGGTGGACGAATAGGGTCGCGGTCTGCGATTGCGCCGGGTTTTGCTCCGCCTAAACCTTCCGCTGGCTCGTCCGTCCTGTCCCCTCGCTTTCCTCCCCCATGAAAAACCGGATACTTTTTTCCCTCGCCGCCCTGCTGCTTTCGCCCGGTGCGCCCGTGGCGGCAAAAACGGCGGACGGCCAGTCCAAGCTCGTGCTGATCGCCGGCAAGCCGTCGCATCCGCCCCGGATGCATGAGTTCAATGCCGGCGTGCAACTACTCGCCAAGGCCCTTGCGCAGGGCGCCCCGCGGCTGAAGGTTGAAGTCGTCCTCAACGGCTGGCCGCGCGACGAGTCCATCCTGGCCGACGCGGATGCGGTCGTTTTCTACATGGACGGCGGCGGCAAGCACGAGGCCGTTCAGGAAGGCGGTGCCCGGCTGGCCAAGATCGAGGCGTGGGCCCAGCGGGGGGTGGGAATCGGCGCGATGCACTATGGCGTCGAAGTGGTCGCGGACCAGGCGGGGAAGGAGTTCAAGCGCTGGATCGGCGGACACTATGAACACCAGTTCTCCTCGAATCCGATGTGGGAGCCGTCGTTCAGGGATTTTCCGCGGCACCCGGTGACCCGCGGCGTGAAGCCATTTCAGATTCGCGACGAGTGGTATTTCAACATGCGCTTTGCCGAGGGTTTCAACGGCGCCGAGGCCGGCCAGCGCGACGGAGTGAAGTTCACCCCCATCCTCGTGGCCAAGCCGAGTGACGCCACGCGCGACGGACCGTACGTTTCGCCCAAAGGGCCGTATCCGCACATCCAGGCCGCGAAGGGCCGGGCGGAGGCCATGATGTGGGTCGTCGAGCGCGCGGACGGCGGCCGTGGCATGGGTTTCACCGGCGGACATTTTCACGACAACTGGGCGAACGAGAATTTCCGCAAGGTCGTGCTCAATGGGCTGGTCTGGCTCGCGAAAAGCGAAGTGCCGGCCAACGGGGTCGAGTCGAAGCTGACGCCGGCGGATCTCGAGGCGAACCTCGATCCGAAGCCGACCGCGAAGAAGAAGTAATATCGGCGGCCGCAGTCATGTTCTGGAGCTGGGGCCGGGGCGCCCCCGCCCCGGTAAACGGTCGAAAACGCGGCGATCAGGGCGCCGCGTCCCCATCGCACGTGCGTTTTTCCTCTGGTTCCACGCGCTCCCGAATCCGTTCCTCACTTGGCCCACCATGGGCGGCACGCTCTCAGCCACCACAGCGCGAGAGTTTTCACCGCCAGGTTCAGGGCCGTCCCCTGATTTACGGTCCGAACTCCAGGTAACCAAACCGGGTCGGCTGATGGAACCCCGGCAGCATCGTCGGCGACCAGGCCACGCCATCGACCGGCTGATCCTTTCCGCGGTTGAAGCGATAAAAATTCGCGCGCCAGACGTCCTTCGGCTTCGGCGTGGCCTGGCCGAGGTCGGCAAAGGGGATCACGACTTCCACCTGCCACTGTTCATCCCGATCGGAGGAGTCGCCGGCCGTGCCCTTCAGCTTCACGGCGCTCTTCATGCCCTTGGCGGTGAAACTCCAGTCACCGGTGAATTTGCGCGAGACCCCGCGCTCATCGAGATCATTGGTGATGATGGCGTCGAACACGCCGTCGAGTGGATTCCACTGCAGCTCGAAATAGCGTGTAAGGTCGCCGGCCGTAATGAAAAATTCGGCGACTTCCTCCTCCCAGAA
>JBKJRG010000671.1:0-4524 GCA_046594805.1 Opitutaceae bacterium
AGGGTCCTCGGTGGAGATGGCGGTGATAAAAATCACCGGGATCTCCTCGTAGCCCGGCATCCGCTTGATGCGGCGGGCCAGCTCGAAGCCATCCATGATCGGCATCTGGACGTCCAACAGGATGAGTGCCACATCGGGGTTGGCCTTGAGAATCGTCAGCGCCGCCGCGCCTGATTCCGCCCGCAATAGAATGTAGAATTGGTCGTCGAGGACCGCTTCCAGCGCGAGGAGATTGGCGGGCTTGTCGTCCACTGCGAGGACCTTGACGCGCTCGCTAGGGTTCAGAGCCATGGTTCAGTCAACCCGGGACCGGGATGGTGAGCAAAGGCATTCAGTCGGCCAGACTGACCCAAGTCACATGGGAGATTGTCCGAGGTGGTGCCACCGTGAGCTGGGGATCCGGAGCCCTCGCCGCGTCTCGTTCGCTATGCCGTTACTGGGGCCGGGGCGCCCTCGCCCCGGGGTCGTTGTAGGCCAGCTCGCTGGCTGGCGGATTGAAACAGCCAGGTCAGCGACCTGGCCTCCAATCCGAGCCCCTCTCCCGCGGCTCAGCGCACGACCTCTCCCATCGTCTGGATCACCCGCCGGCCAAACTCCAGTCGGTCCTCGGTTGTCGGATACCGACCCAGTTTGCGGTTTGGCCCAATCCGCTGTTCCATCAGCATCATCGGGATTCGCGCCTCCCGCCAGACCCACAGCGTCGTGCTGGATGGGCCGGTCGCGATTGTCAGCTTCGGCCGCGATGAGTCGAAGCTCGTAGTCGCCATCAGCCGGTCGAAGAACTGGTGCATTCGGCCCAGTTCCGGCTCCGCGTCGGCCGCGGTGTCAATATACTCGTTCATCTCGGTGTTGTGCAGGTTGAGCGCGAGAGCGATGGGCTGGCGGGCGTGCTGGCTCAACAGCGCCTGCTTCACATACCAAATCTCCGGGTTGCGCTCCAGCCACGCCTTGTCGCGCAGGCTCACTTCGTCCCACTGCCGGTTGGGATCGAAACCGTTCGCGTTGAACCGGACGTCGCCACGGACCACCGAGTCCGGATTAATCATCGGCACGAACTTGAAGATTGTCGTGTCCCGCAAGTCGCCCGCCGCCGGCTCGTCCGAGGTGACAAACCGCAGCGCACCTTCCAGCAGGAACGACGTGCCGCATTCCCACGCGTGCTGCCGCGCCTGCAGCCAGACGACCTTCTTCGTCGCATCGGGCCGCGCGAAATTTGTCACCGTCACCAGGTGCAGCGGCCGGCCCAGCACGGATTCTCCGATCACCTCGACCCGCACGTGCGGCGATTGATTGATCTCGGCCAGCAGGCTCAGCACGCGCGAGTGCGGATAGGGCGGGATGTGCGCAATCCACACCCGGTTGCCGCGCACTTTCAACTTGAGGGTCTGCTCGTCCTTTTCCCCATCCCAGCCCGTCTCCTTGAAATGCTGCCAGTTCGCGCCGTCTTCGCTAAAAACCGGACGGTACCACGCACCGGTCGGCGTGGCGGGCCGCTCGTTGTATTCCCCCCGAAACGCCGTGAGCCGCAGCGTGAGCGCCCGATCGGCGACATCGTCCATCCGGAAATAAAACCACGTCGCCTGCCGGTTGCGGCCGCGCGCGTCCTGCTGTCCGCGCACGTGCAGCCGAAACTCGTCCTCGCTCACCTTCTCGATCAACCCGAGCGAGCCGGACTCGAAGGCGGTGTTGAACAACACGGGCCGGGCCGTCGGGGTTTCGGCCGCGACCGCGCCGTTGGGCGCGAGCGCCAGCAGCAGGAGGCAAAAAGGGATTCGCATGGGGAAAGAGCAATGGGGTTCGGTGCCGTGCGCGGCCCGCCGCGACCCGGGAGATCGACGCTACTCGAATCGAAATTCCCCCGCCAAGGAAACTTTCTCCTTCGCCCTGGCCGGGCTGGGCCGTCCCGTCGGACCTGATGCAGGCCGGCCGTTGACAGGGTTTGCGTGCCCCAACAAAATCCACGGCTTACCCCATGCGTTTTTCCCCGCGCAGTATTCCGACGCCGCGGTGCCTGGCCGCCGCATTCCTCCTTGGCCTCCTTGCTCCGGGCGCCATCACCGCGGCGAGCACCGAGCTTCATCGCACGCTCAACCGCAGCGATCCCGCGTGGCGCGCAGCGCTTGCGGCGGAGCAGGATTTTTCCGCCCGCGATGAGCGTGGCAACACGCCCCTGCACCTCGCCGCGTTGCGCGAAAACCTCGACGCCGTCCGCGCCTTGCTCGCGCGGGGCGCCGATGCCAGCGCGACCAACGAGGCCCTCGCGACGCCGCTGCACTACGGTTGTGGCAGCGAGCCCGTCGTCCGCGCCCTGCTCGCCAGCGGCGCCAAGCCCGACCCCGTTTCGAAAGCGGGCGTCACGCCGCTGATGGGAGCGGCCGCGCAAGCCCGATCAGCCGCGACCGTGCGCCGCCTCGTCGAGGCCGGCGCGGACGTTAACGCCATCGTGCCCGGCCAAAAAATCGGCGTGCTGGCCCACGCCATCATGGGCGGCGACCGCGCCGCGATCCGTTACCTGCTTGAGCGCGGGGCGAATCCCAAGGGCGGCGAGGGCTACCTGCCCCTGGTCGTCGCCGCCTACACCGGCGACCTCGAGACCGCGCGGCTGTTGCTCGAGCGGGGGGCGGACGTGAATTCTCCCAACGAATTTTTCGGCCATGCCCTGAACGCCACGTTCTTCACCGGGGCCGACGACGTCGCCGCCCTGCTGATCGAACGCGGCGCCGATCTGAACCTGAAGTCGCCCTGGGGCCACGGCACGCCGCCGATGGTCTTCGCCGCTTACAATGAAGCGGGGTCCCCGTACATCGCCCGGCTGCTCGCCGCGCGCAAAGTGAACCTGGATTCGACCAACGATGCCGGTGAAAGCGCCTACTCCTACGCCCTCAAGCGCGGGCCGGACACGCCGCTCGTCCGCTACCTGAAGGAGGCCGGCGCCACTCTCCCCGCCACCCACGCGCGGAAAAAAGCGCCCGCGCCCCGCGCCATTCCGGCCGGCGCGGAGACCCGTGCCGCGCTGATCCGCGACAGCGCGCAGCGGGCCGTCGACGTGCTGCAACGCGGCAGCCGGGTCTTTCTGGAGAACGGCTTTGTCCGCGAGCAGAAATGCATTTCCTGCCACCAGCAAACGCTGCCCGCGATGGCGTTCGGCCTCGCGCGCGTTCACGGGTTGCAAGTCGACGAGCATGAGCTCGGCCGTCTGCTGCATGCCCAGATGGAAATCATGTGGACCCCGGCGGCCGAGTCGGCGCGCCAGATGCGCGAGCCTTTCCCGGCCGCGCCCGACGACATCGGCTTCGGCGCCGACGCGCTCGCCTCGCTCCAGTATCGGGCCGACGACACGACCGATGCCCTCGGTCACTATCTGCTCGGCACCCAGCGCGCCGAGGGCTGGTGGATCGCCGAGCGCCGGCCACCGATGCAGGATGGCCCGCTCAGCGCCACGGCCTGGGCGGTGCGCGCGATCCAGCTTTATCCGCCGGCAGGCGAGCAAACGAAAGTCCGCGACCGCTTGCAGCGCGCGCAGGAGTGGCTGTCCCGCCAGAAAACCGCCACGCACAACGAACAGGTCTTCCAGTTGCTCGGCCTCGCCTGGGCCGGGGAAAAGGCAGCCGCACTGCAATCCCGCGCCAAAGCGCTCCTCGCTACGCAACGCGCTGACGGCGGTTGGTCCCAGTTGCCGGCACTGGAGCCGGACGCGTGGGCCGCGGGCTCCGCGCTGGTGGCGCTGCACAAGGCGGGCGTGGCCGCGTCTCACGAAGGCTATCGTCGCGGCGTCGAGTTTTTGTTGCGCACGCAATTCGAGGACGGCTCCTGGTGGGTGCGCAGTCGCACCTGGCCGTTTCAACCGCACTTCGACGGCCGGTTTCCCCACGGCAAGGACCAGTGGATTTCCGCGGCGGGCACCGCGTGGGCCGTGATTGCGCTCCTGCAAACGCTCGAGCCGCCCTCCGCGCCGCGAATGCTTGCCGACGGACAAATGCTGCTCGCCCGGTATGCCGCGAAGACGGCGGGAGCGCCCGCGAGCGCGGGGGGCGGGCCCGCCCCGCTCGCAACACCGCGCGCGGTTAATTTCAGCCGGGACATCAAGCCCCTGTTCGAACGCTCGTGCGCCAGCTGCCACGATCGCGAAAAACCCAAGGGCAACTTCAGCGTCGCGACCCGCGAGGGTTTCTTGAAAGGCGGCCAGAGCGGAGATCCTGCCATCGTGCCGGGCCGCGCGGCCGATAGCGTGTTGCTGCGCTACATCTCCGACCAAGTCGAAGACCTGGAGATGCCGCCGCTGGGCCGTCGCGAGAAATACCCCGCCCTCACTCCGGACGAAATCGCGACGATCCGCGCGTGGATTGATTCCGGGGCGGACTGGCAATAGTCGGCAGCAGAGACGGGGCGGAACGGGCTTGGTCCCACCCTAAGTGGTCTCTTTCGTAAATGTGCTCACATATTATCGGCCACGAGATCAGGAAGGAATACGTTGGCGAGGTTGTGAAATGGACTACTTTGTTGTTTCGTAGCGATCGTGATTCA
>JBKJRG010000672.1:0-11632 GCA_046594805.1 Opitutaceae bacterium
GCGATCGTCCGCTAGCGGACGTAGCGGCCGAATTCAAAGCGCGTTTCAAGCTCAGCCTGGCCGACGCGTTCGCAGCCGCCCTCGCCAAAGAAAAAAAAGCGGAGCTCGTGACCGGCGACCCGGAATTCAAAATGCTTGAGAAAGAAATCAAAATCGTATGGCTGAAGAACGCGTGAGTCCAGCGGTCCCCTCGGCGACATTTATCGATTTGTTCTGCGGTTGCAGCGGTTTCAGCCCTGGTTTGGAGCGTGCCGGGCTGCGGTGCCTTGCGGCCATCGACTAATGCGGACGGCGCGTCGAAAGGGCTGGGATGATTGTCACCGATTCAGATCGGTTTATGGCCGAAGTTCTGCCGGTGGGGAACCGCGCGCGCGATGATTTTTTCCACAAAAGCTGGCAGCAGTGAATGCGACAGGTTTGGGACGCGTGCCGACAAAGATCGCCGGCGTGAACCGGCGGCAGGCTTGACGCTCCGAAACGGCTGACCCGAGATGGTGCCATGCAGACAACCGTGAGCATGCTTTGCGAGGGGATCGACCGGTGACCAAGCGTCGAGGCTTTTTCCGGCCCGTGGTCGTCGCGGACGATGTCCAAGCGCCCTACGGCGCAACGCAACCCCTCCGCTTTATCGATCTGTTTTGCGGAATTGGGGGCTTCCGGATCGCATTCGAAAAAGTCGGCGCACGGTGTGTGTTCTCCTCCGATTGGGATCGCTTCTCGCAGGTCACCTACGCGACCAACTTCGGTGAGAAACCGCACGGCGACATCCACACCGTGGCGGTCGCCGACATTCCAGCGCACGAGATATTGTGCGGCGGCTTTCCGTGCCAGCCTTTCAGCCTCGCAGGCGTCTCCAAGAAAAATTCGCTCGGCCGAAAACACGGCTTCGATGACGAGAAACAGGGCAACCTGTTTTTCTCCATCGCCGACATCCTCGACTACCACAAACCGGCCGCCTTCGTGCTGGAGAACGTCAAGAACCTCAGAAGCCACGACCAGGGCCGCACGTTTCAAGTCATCCACGACACTCTCACGCGGGCGCTCGGCTACCAGGTCCACACCAAGGTCATCGACGCCCGGACTGTTGTACCCCAGCACCGCGAGCGCGTCTTCCTCGTCGGGTTTCGCGAGCCGCGATATTTCGAGTTCCCTTCCTTTCCCACCGTCGAGCCCAAGCTGGCTTCCATCTTCGAGACCGAAGTGCCCGCCAAATACACGCTCAGCGATCACCTGTGGCAGTATCTCCAGGACTACGCCCAAAAGCATCGAGCGGCCGGCAACGGTTTTGGATTTGGATTGGCGACCGGCAACGACACGGCCCGGACATTGAGCGCGCGTTACCTCAAGGATGGTTCCGAAATTCTGGTTTCCCGAGGTCCGCGCAAAAACCCGCGCCGTCTCACGCCTCGCGAATGCGCCCGTTTGATGGGCTATCCGGATAAGTTTAAGATTGCCGTGTCCGACACCCAAGCCTATCGGCAGCTTGGAAACTCGGTCGCCGCGTCACGCAATTAACCCAACTCTTGCCGAGCCGCCATGGATACTGCGGAAGCTATTAAAGATTTCCTCCAAAAGTTGGACGCTGAAGTGACGTGCAACGAGCCTGGTGATTCGTGGACGTTCGCCAATGGAGAATCCATTTTTAACTGCTTCGCCAGCGCACGTCGAGTCGCCGACGCATTCGGCGGTTCTGTGATCGGCTACGACTGTGAGGATAATCCCACGGCCGAGATCCCCGATCCCGATACCGCGGACGGCCATGATTTCGCTCTCGTGGAGAATCGCTTCGTCGTCGATTTCTGGGCCGCTTGTGTTGTCGGATTACTGGATTGCCCGATTTTTGATCTCTCGTGTCCGGCGGATCGCGCGATGGTATTGCGACTTTACGGACCAACTGATGCTTGGAAGCCTGCCGAACCAAAACGGAGTCGGAGCACATGAGCAAAAATCCCAACTGGTCGCGCGAAGAGCACCTTCTTGCGTTCAAACTCTATAATGAAATTCCGTTTGGTCAGATCGACGAAGACACTCCGCAAATTCAAGGGCTCGCGAAGTTGATCGGCCGGAGCCCGGGTGCCGTCTCCTACAAGCTGGCGAATTTCTCACGTCTGGATCCGGTGCTTCAGGCCCGCGGGATAAAAGGTATGCCTCACGGAGCGAAAGGGGAGGCTGAGATCTGGGCCGAATTTGCGGATCATCCTGAGCCTTTGGCCCTCGAAAGTGAACGGCTGCTCGCGCAACGACTCGGCAAAACATTGGAAGAAGTTGCCGAGATCGAGACGGACGATTTGCCCAAAGCGGGGATTGAGCGGGACGCGGTCGTGAAAATTCGCGTTAATCAAAGTTTTTTCCGCCGCCGTATTCTATCGGCCTACGATTTTCGCTGTTGCGTCACCGGCCTCACGGCACGACCGCTGCTGAACGCGAGCCACATTGTTTCTTGGGCGGAAGATAAACAAAACCGGCTGAACCCAAGAAACGGACTCTGCCTCAATGCCCTGCATGACCGCGCGTTTGACCGGCACCTTATGTGGATCGACTGCGGGTCTTTGGTTCGCTTTTCACAGCAGTTCCACAAGGTCACCGGGACGTCGAAAGAAGCCGTTTCATGGTTCACTCAGTTCGAGGGCCGGCCTCTTTTGTTACCAAAAAAATTCTCCCCCGACCCGGAGTTCTTGAAGCATCACGCTGCCCGTTGTCAGGCGAAGGCCAAAAACTGAGCGGCGGAATTAAGTTCGATCGCCCCTCACTCTTCCCCGGCCTGCATCCCGACGGCTACGACGATCCGGACAGCGGGTGGCCGAGGGTGCTTCGGCCTTTCGCCGCCGAGGCGTGGGCGCGGGCGGAAGCCGGCGATCTCGCGGACGATGAACTTTACCCGTGCGAAGCCCAATGGTGCGGCATCTTCGACCGCATGGCGCGCGCCCCGACTGCCGACGAAACCGAGCGCCGTGTCCTCTCCGCGGCCCGCCACAGCCTGCCACCCGCATGGCAACCCCGTGCCTGATGTCTTCACCAAATCCAAGCGGTCGCAGGTGATGTCGCTCATCCGCGGCGCCGGCAACAAGGACACCGAGCTGCGGCTGATTGCGATTTTTCGAGCGCATAGGATTCGAGGCTGGCGACGGAGGCACAGTCTCACTGGCAAACCGGATTTTGTTTTTCCGCGTGAGCGGCTGGTCGTGTTTGTTGACGGGTGTTTCTGGCATGGTTGTCCGACGCACGCGACGTGGCCGAAGCAGAACGCGGCGTTCTGGCGGAAAAAAATTCTCGGCAATCAGCGGGTCGACCGCCGGGTCAACCGTCTGCTGAAGAAAGCGGGCTGGCGTGTCATTCGGATTTGGGAGCATGCGCTGACGAAGAGGCATGAATCGCGAACTGCGACGCGACTGGTGCGGACTCTTCGTCGACGGTAGCCCTACCCGCCGGTTAGCTTGTCTGGCACGAAGTCAGCCAGCGAGCGCTTCAGCCGCCGTTTCCTGCAGGGGAGACACGCCAAACCGTGCGAGCTCGGCGATAAACTGCGCGCGGCTGAGCCCCGCGACTTCGGCCGCCTTGCCATGGCTGAGCCGTCCGATTTCATACCATTTCACCGCAGCGGCGAGGCGGAGCTCGCGCCCCACCTGCTCGGGCTCCTGGGCGAAGCCGGAAAAAACGTCATCGGGAAACTCGATTGCCACGGTCTTGCTCATAACGCGTGACGGCAACCTGTGGCTGGCCGGATGCCGGGTCAAGTCACGCAGGAGGGGCGGTTTCCCAACCGCCCGAGTCCGGTTGGTGGATCCTTTTTCGGCGGTTGGAAAACCGCCGCTCCGACGGGCACGCTCATCGGTAGGCCTTAGAAATCCTTCTTCACCCGGATGATGTAATCCCGCAGCCGCACGTTGCCATAGCGACTGTAGAAAAACGGCGTGGGGATCCGGCCGGTGTCGAAGGGCGGCGGGGTATCGAAGACGTTGTTGACCGTGAACTGCACCGAAAGGCCCTGCAGATACGAGCGGGCATGCCGCGCGCCGAAATTGTAGCTCAGGTTGGCGTTGTGGTAGGTCTGGGACGCGACCGTGGTGCCGCCCTGCGCGGCAGTGTAGGTGGTGATGAGCGCGGCGTTGCGGTTGCCGAGATAGATGGGATCGCCCCGGGCGCCCCGTTGATTGTAGCTGCTTTGGTAGGTGGTCGTCCACGAGGCGCGCCAGTGGCTGCCACTTGACCAACTGATCGACCCGAGGGCCTTGGCGTGATTAACGCCTTCGGGAATGTTGACGAAGCCCACGTACTCGACCGGCGCAAAGCCAAGGGCCGGCGGGAGCTTCAGGTGGTCGGTGATCGTGGTGCGCGCGCGGAGGCCGAAATTTCCGATCGCCGTGCTCTTGCGGTAGTCGACCGAAAAGTCCCAGCCATCGGTCATGCCGTTGCCGACATTGTAGTTCGCGAAGGTGAAGAGCTCGATGAGGTTGGTGGAGGGGTTGCGGGTGACGCTGCCGTCGGGGGCGCGGTCGCCCATGTTGGCGAGTTGCTGGACGTCGTTCACGTTGCGGATGAGAGCCATCTTTTCGATCCGCCAATATTCCACGTTGAACCGGAGGTCCTTCAGGAACCCGCCCGGCTCCCAGATGACGCCGTAACTCCAATTCTTGGACGTCTCGGGTCCGAGGGTGGGATTGTTGCCCGCGACGCTGAGCGAGTTGTACGACCGGCCGACGACCGGGTCGAAGAAGGTCGCGGTGGGCGTGGCGGCGGCGAGGCCGCCGGTGTTGATCCGCTGGGTAAGCTGCGCGAACGTCGGCGGGAGAAACGCCTCGGCATACGAGGCGCGAAACGTCAGCTCGCGGAACGGCTGGTATTTCAGGCCAAAGGTCGGCTTGGTGGCGCGGAGCTTGGCGACGTCCTGGCGGCTGACCGTGGCGCTGTGCGTTTCGCGCGGCGGGATCGCGTCGGGGAAGAGGTTCACGCGGCCGTCGGGATTGGTGTAGACGTCGAAACGCTCCGAGCGGACGGCGAGCTGGAATTCGAGGGCGCGGATGAAGGGTTTTTCATTTATGCCCGAGACGACGGGCACGCTGATTTCGGCGTGGCCGGCGTAGGTCGAGATGCGCTGGCCGACAAAGTAGGAGTATTGGTTCGTGGGATTCCTCGCGGCCGGAGCGATGGGAGGAAACGCGCCGCCGACGAATGCCTGCGGCAGCCGCTCGGTGTAGACTTCGGAGCCGATGGTAAGGACGGGGCGACCGCCGGGCAGTCGGAACAACGGGCCGGAAGCCCGGAGATTGTAGTCGAGCATCGAGTCGTAATTGTAGCCGGTCCACTCACCGTAGTAGCGCTCCCAGCCGACGGGGTTGGCGATGGTGTCGACGAAGGGATTGACCGCGCCCGACCAAAGGAGCGGAGCATAGCCGCCGAAAGTGGTGTTGTTGGCAAAATTTCCGAGGCCATAGGAAACCTTCTGCCGCGAGACGGAGTAGTTCACGTCGGCGGCGAGGCGCCACTCGCCCGGCAGCTTCACGAGGGCGCCGAAGACTCCCCCGGCGGATTGGTTGGTGATGTCGTTGTGCGACGCCTCGTCGGCCGAGATGGGAATGGAGACGAAGACGTTCTCGCGAAACGGATTCGTGGGCGCGCTGCCGGGAACCGCGAACTGGTAGGCGCCGTTGCCGAGCGGCACCCACCTGGCCTCCAGCGTCGCGCTCCGGCGGAAAGCAAAATCGGCGAAGAGGCTGATCTTCGAAGTGAGCTGGTGGTCGATGCGGCCCATCAGCGACTCCTTGCGCGGAACTTGCGTGAGCGTGCTCTCGTAGCCGCGCCAGACACTGGGGGCGAAATCGAGATTGTATCGACCCGCGTTGGCGAGCAGCCCGGCGTCGCGCGTGGCGGCCGGCGTGGACGGGGACGTGCCGGCGGGAATGGAGGTGAGGCGCGAGCCGAGCACCTGGCCGGTGGACTTGAGCGTGAGGGTGGCGGTCTGGGCGTTGGCGAAGCCATTTACCGCGGCGTTGTTGAGAACGATGTTGGGGGTGGCGCCGCTGGTGAAGGTGGCAGTGGTGGTGTAGAACGAGGCGGGCGCGTTGGCCACGGCGCGCTTGAAATAATCGATCAGAAACGGGCGGTCCTTCAGCCGCAGGGGCTTTCCATCGCTGAAGCTGCCGCTCAGTGTCACGTGGGTTTTCCTGCCCAGCGAAAAACCGTAGATCGCGTTGAGCGTCCGGACAGGCGCGTCGGTATCGAAGGTGTTCTGGTAGCTGGCGCTAAACTGGCCGCCCTGGTAGTTGCGCTTGAGAATGACGTTGACGACGCCGCCGACGGCGGTGCCGCCGTAAATCGCGGACGCGCTGCCGGGGAGAACCTCCACGCGCTCGATGGCTGCGAGCGGGATCCCGTTGATGTCCGGTTGAAAAGTCGCGCCGCGGTTGGCGAAATTGGCGGTGCGCTGGCCGTTGATCAGGATGAGCGTCTGTGAGGAGCCGAGGCCCCGAAGATTGACGGAGCTCGAGGCGCCCATTTGGGCGGTGAGCGCGCTGGGGTCGACTTGGGCGTTGGTTTCGGAGAGCGTGTTCTGGGTGAGGCTGTCGCGGAGGACATCGTCGAGATCGATTTTGCCCGAGTTCTCGATCTCGTCGGCGCTGATGATGTAGTAGGCCTGCACATCGTTAATCCCGCGCGGAATGTCCATGTTCGCGTCGGTGAAGGGCACGGGCTTCTTGTCGTACACTTTGAATTCGTCGAGGACCTTCACCTCCTCGTTCGTCGGGGGAGGCGGGACTTGCGCAATCAATACAACCGGCGCGAGCAACAGACTGCTCGCCCGAAGCACGAGGCGAGCGAATCGGGGATCGGGGTTTGGGGTAGCTGGCATAAGAAGGGGTTGTCTGTCGGGGAACTGCTTCCTCGTAGCCACGAGCGTCAGCGAGTGGATGCGATTCGCTTCACGCACGCGTTCCACTCGCTCACGCTCGTGGCTACGTGAAGCCAGCAGGCTCCTACCTTCAACGCGCCGATTTTTCCGAAATGAACACAAACGTGCCGCGCTTGTTGCCGATGACGACATCCGGCTTGCCATCGCCGTTGGCATCGCTGGCCACGACCTGCGTGCCGATGCCGGAAGCGTCGTCAATCTGGTGCGGCTCATAACTGGCCGCGCCATTCGCGCCGCGGCGTAGCAGAAAGGTGTAGAGCACGGGCGCCCCCGCCGGGTCCGCGTCGCCCTTCGGGCCGTGCGCCCACCAGCGCTTGCCGGTCACGATGTCGAGCAGCCCGTCGCCATCGAAGTCCGCCAGCCCGACCGCGTGAAGCTGAGAGAATTGCACGCCGGCAATCTTTTCCTCGGCTTTGGTGGAGAGAATCGCGTGCGGCTTGAAGGAAATGGCGCCATCCGCGCCGCGCGTTTGCTCGAACCACGACAAGCCCCACCCGTGCGCGTCGAGGCTGGTGATTACATCTCCGCGGCCGTCGCCGTTGACGTCGTACACGTGCATCTGCGCGCCGCCCTTCGGCCCGCTCCCGAAGGCGAACTTGTGCTGTTTCCAGACCGGGTCACCGGCGAGCGATGCGGGTTGCTCCCACCAACCGTCCTTTTCGAGCAGGTCGTTGCGGCCGTCGCCGTTGATGTCGCCGAAACCCAGCCCATGGGTGAAACGCACCCACGGTCCCGGCGGGGAGATGGGGTGAAACGTCCACGGCCGGCTGGGATCCTTCGGTTCCCAAGTGGCATAGCCAATGCGGCCGGCGCTCGTGCAAATCAGCGCGGGCTGCCCCTTGCCGAGCAGATCGGCGAACGTGGGTGATTCGTTGTCGACGGGCAGGTACACGACGTGCCGGCGCCAGGCCCCGCTCTTTTCGCCGGGGTTTTCATACCACGAGGCGTCGACGCCCGGAAAACCGAGCACGAGCACATCGCTCCAGCCGTCGCCGTTGAAGTCGTGGGTGAACGCGAAGAAATTCTCCGAGTACCTCAGCGGATCGTAGACCGATGCCGGATAGATTTCATGGCGCCGCTTGAAGTCGGGCCCTTGGTACCAATAAGGCCCGGACACGACATCCGTCTGCCCGTCTTTGTTGAAGTCCCCGAACGCCGCGCCCTCGGAGAAGAACTGATCGCTGAGCTGAAACTTCCGATAAGATGCCACGCCGTGATTAGCAAAAACCGGCACGGCAACCGCGCACGCCAGGAAGCAAAGGAGGGAACGAAATGGATCGAAGCGGGGGATCATGATGCGGCAGTGGGTTAAGGGGTGCGCAAGGTTGGAAGCGAATCCGGCCGCCGACCAGCCGCAAAAATGGGATCGATCCGTACGGCACCTGCGAGGGTGAGCCATTAGATGCGTCCGGCCTGGCTTTATTCTGTGACTTACCTTTTCCAAACGCGGATCATTTCATTCTCACGTATTACGTGAAAATACCTCTGAAACCCGCACGGGACAGCGGAGGAAAGTGACAGAGTAATGCTAGCCTCCACTCGCTCACGCTCGTGGCCACGAGCGAGGTTCTGGCAGGTTCCGTTCCGGCTAGATGGGGACGGGGCGCCCTCGCCCCGTTTTCCGACCGCACGGCCCCGCGTCCCCATTCAAACCTGAACCACCAAAAGCCCGCCTCAATTCGGCGTGGTCAGGTACTTCAGCAACTCGATCGTCTCGCGCTCGCTGATGGTTTCCAGCAGGCCCGGCGGCATCAGCGACTGCGGCAGCGTCTGCCGCGATTTGATCCGCGCGAGCGGCACATTGACCGTTTCGGTCGTGGTGCGAACCACCAGCGCGCTCTCGGTTTGTTTTTCCAACATGCCGGACACCACGGTGCCGTCCTGCTGCGTGATGACATTGAGCTGAAAATCCGCGCCGACGACCGCGTTGGGATCGACGATGTTCTCGAGGAAATAATCGATCCCGTTCCGCCACGAGCCGGCCAGGTCCGGGCCAAGGCCACCGCCTGCGCCGTTCACCGCATGGCACGCCGCGCAGTTTTTCTGGAAGACCGCCTGCCCGGCGCCCACGTTGTATGCCCAAAGCGGCGCCGCCCTGTAGGTCTTTTTGAGCCGCTCAACCGTCGTTTTCGCTTCGCTGGAGGTCTCCCCTACCCGGCCCCAAACTTCATCCAGCCGCCGATTCACGCGCTCATCCGCGAGATTCCTCATCTGGCGGAGGTGCAATGCGGTGAGGGCGCGTTTTTCGAAGGATTGCCTCTGCACCGCCTCGAGCAGCGCGAGCGCATGCGCCGGTCGGCTGGTCAGCGTGTTCAGCGCCGCCTGGCGATCGGCAGGAGCGAGCGTGGGAAAATAGCGCAGGATTCCCGCTGCTGCTGCGGGATCGTCGGTGCCAGAGAGGAGTGGGATGGTCGCGGAACGAAACGCGTCCTCATTCAGCAATGGCACATACAGTGCGAGCGCCTCCCGATCGCCCACCCGCTTCAGCACGTCGAACGCTCGCCGCCGTTCCGCCGGCGCGATGGTAGTGTCCGCGAGCCGCGTCCGCATTTGGGCCAACACGCCCTGATCGCCAAACACCGCCGACAGTTGCTCCGCCACAGCGCGCACGGTCGGGTCATTGTTCGAGGCAAAGCGCTGGGCGACTTTCTCCCAGCCGGCCGGCTGCGGGAGGGTCGCGTCACTCTGCACACTAAAGGCCAGGAGCTGCAGCTCCCGGATCGCGACGGGATCGGGCGATTCCGCGAGTCGGGCCGCGATGCGCTCGCGTCCCGCCGGAGTGCGCGCCACATACCAATGAATCGAGTCGGCCAGGCTCGGCAACCGCGTGCTCGCAGCGATGCCGACGGCCCTCGCGGTGTCCTGCGCCGCCACCGTCGCCAGCCCATACCAGATCATGCGGGGCAGGAATCGGTCGTCGGCGTCCTCCGCATGGGTCCCGAGCGCATCAATCACGGGCCAGCGCAGGGCTGCGCCGACTGCTGGCAACGCCGCCGCCAGCGCCAGCCGGACCGCCGGCGAGGGATCGTTCGTGGCCAGTTCCACCATCCGCTCGGTCGAAATCCGCAGCGCCGCCGGTTGTTCGGTCGCAAGCTGGATACTCCACGCGCGGACGACATCCGCGCCGTCGCGCATGGCCGCCGCGAGAATCCCATCATCCAGCGCGCCGATCACATGCAGCGTCCAGAGCGACCGCAACCGGTGCACCGCGTCAGCGCCCACCGCTGCCACCTGCGTGCGCAGGGCGGCGATGGCGGGCGCGAAAATTTTTCCAAGGGCAGCGCGTTCCTGCAGCAACCGCCGTGCGGTGCGCACATACCATTCGCTCTGATGCGTGTGGAGGGCGGCGAGCTCGGCATCGTTTTTCGCGCCGAGATCCACCCGCACCGGACGATAGGTCTCCGCCCACGAGACGCGATAAATCCGCCCATTCGTCCGGTCCCAGATTTCGTCGTGCGGCGAATGGCAGTGCTGCTTGTCGGTCCAATCGATCACATAGACCGCCCCATCCGGTCCAGTCTGCAAATCCACCGGGATGTAGCTCGGATCCGGCGCGTACAGCAGATCGGAGCCGGCATGAAACGTTTCGTACGCGGAGCCCTGCCGCACGTTGACCTGCTGGTTCACCTGGTGCCCGTGAAGATTGTGCGTGAAAAGATGGTTGCGGTAGATGCCCGCCCAGTTGTCCCCCAAATAGATCATCGTCCCGACGTGCGAATGGCCGCCGTAGACCGCGGTCGTCCCGGGTTTGCCCGCGCCACCTTCGCCGCTGTCATAGCGCGCGGACGCCGGCAGCGGGTTCCGAATCTCCGGCGCAAATGGCGGGGCCGTCGCCGAGATGTAAGCGGGGTAATTCGAGTTGGTCTGGTTCCAGTATTGCCCGTTACGAATCACGTAGCTCGTCCCGCCACCGCCATGGAGGCTGCGGCAATGCGTGAGGAACAGATGCCCGACGTCGTTGAAATCGATGCCCCACTGATTGCTGCCGCCGTGGGCGAACACCTCGAACACGTGCCGCACCGGGTGATACCGCCACACGCCCGCCCGGAGAACCTGTCGCTCGGCGTCCGGCGAGCCGGGCTTGCCGACGCGCGAACGCGTGAACACCCCCTGGTTGCCATAGAGCCAGCCGTCCGGTCCCCAGGTGAAGCTGTTGAGCGTCTCGTGCGTGTCCTGGAATCCCCAGCCGTCGAGCAAAACCTGCGCCGGTCCATCCGGCTGATCATCCCGATTGCGATCCGGTATGAACAGCAGCTCCGGTGGAGCGCCGATCCATACGCCGCCGAATCCGACTTCGATCCCGCTCACCAGGTTCAGCCCTTCCACGAAAACCTTGCGCGTCTCAAAGGTGCCGTCGCCATCGCGGTCCTCGAAGATGACGACCCGGTCCTTGCCTTTGCCCGCAGGTTGCTTCGACGGATAGCTGTGCGCTTCCGCCACCCAGAGCCGCCCGCGTTCGTCGATGGCGAACGCGATCGGCTGGTGCACGTCCGGCTCCGCCGCGATCAGCTCGGCTTGGAAGCCCTCGGTGAGCAACATGCCCGACACGACCTGCTGCGCGGCGGAGTTCGCGACCTTCGTGGAGGGCGCAGGATTCGGACGCAGGTGCCACAGCACCGGACTCTGCTGCGCCCGGCCCAAGCTCGCCCCCGTTGTGGCGGCGGCCGGCCCGCTGGCCCGGGCGCAGCAGAGTCCGGTGCTGTGGCACCTGCGTCCGAATCCTGC
>JBKJRG010000807.1:0-6697 GCA_046594805.1 Opitutaceae bacterium
CTGAGGGGATTTCCGACTCCGCTCCGGAGCAACGGCTTTGTGCGGATGGGCGGGATCGAGGTGCTGAACACGGGGCGCACCATTGTGATTCAAGGCGCGCTCGTGCCGGTGCTCGGCCGGGGCGCGCCGGGCGGCATCCAGGATTCCTGGACGAACCGGCCGCGCGCGGCCAGGAGCCAGCGGTTCGAATACTCGGTGTCGTCGCTCGATCGGCAGGCCGCCGCGCTCGAATTCAACGGCCCCGCGGTGCCGAAACGCGCGTGGCACCGCGTCGCGGTCGATTGGAGCCGCAAGACGGGCCCGGAAACGTTCGTGGCGACGGAGGCACGATCGTTCAACGGTGCCGTCACCTGGCGGCACAGCGCCGCCGCGAGCACCTTGTTTTCGCTCGACTACCTGCAGACGCGGGCGAACGCGGCGCCGGGAATTCCGGAATTTCGCGTGGCGACCGGCCAGAAGATTACCGGGCCCTATCTTCCGCTGGCGGGCTTCAACGTCTTCGGGCCCGACGCGGGCATTCGCCGCCGCAGCCTGGTCGCCAGCATCATCCTCGATGCCCAGCCTCACTCCAGGATTTCGCTCCGCGCCGGGGTGGAGGCCTGGTGGCGCCGGATCGAGCAGGATCGGTTCACCACCGGGTTGCTCAACCTCGCGACCGCGCGATTCGAAGGCGTGCGCGAGTCGCGCCACAGCGAGCAACCGCAGCAGGCGCGCGTGGCGCGGGCCGAGGCCACGGGGCGTTTCACCGCGCTGGGCGGCGCGCACAAGCTCCTGCTGGCGGCGAGCCACACGACCGGCGACTACCTGCGCGAGGAGCGGGCGTTGTCGGTGGCGGCGCGCAATGCGCTGCCGGCCAGCGTGCGGACGTTTGACCCCGCCGCGCCGAATTTCGCCCGCACGCCCTACAGCGAGGCAAACTACAATCGCATCCTCACCGACCGCCGCGAGCGCACGCATTATACCGCGTTCGAGCTCAGCGACCGGATGGCGCTGGCCAAGGGCCGCACCGTTTTAACGGCGGGCCTGCGGCAGGATCGGGTGGGCCTGCACCTGCATGACCGGCGCGCCAGAATTCCGCCGCCACAGGCGCACGTGACTGACACCGTGGGTGAGCTCACTTACCACCTGGGCGTCAACTTTCAGGTGCGGCCGAGCCGGTTGCTCCTGTTCGCGACGACAAGCACCGGTTTCAACCCCTCGACGCGCGTCGATGCGCGCACCGGCCGGATCCAGGGCAACGAGATGACGCGCGGCCACGAAGGCGGGTTCAAGGCGCGTTTCGCCCGGCCGCAGCTGGAATTCACGGCGTCGGTGTTCACGGTTTTCAACCAGGACATCTCGCGCCGCAACCCGCTCTACGACGATCCGGTTTTCGATGCGAACCACGCGCAGCCGCAGCTCGTCGCCGCGGGCGAGGAGCGCTTCACCGGCGCCAAAATCGAGGGTCGCTGGAAGCCCGCCGCGCCGCTCACGCTTTCGCTGCGGGCGAGCTATGTGCGCGCGGTCACGACGGCGTCGCCCGACCTGCCGGAGGAAGTGGGCCGGGCGCTCACGCGGTTCCCGCCGCTCAACCTGAGCGCGGCCGCGACTCATGCCTTCGGGGCGGGCCGCCTCAGCGGCGTGGCGCTCAGCGCGAGCTGGAGCTACCTGTCCGCTTTCACCGTGAACTACGAAGACCGGCAACGCTTCCGACTCGACTACCCAGGCTACGGGCTCGCGAGTGTCAGCGCGAGCTACTCGCTGCGGCGGGGAAAATACACGCATGGTTTCGGACTGGCGGGGCGGAATATTTTTGATGCCGACCTGCTGCGGAAGCTGGCGCGGGTTGGCGCCGGGCGGGAGATCACCGCCAGTTACCGACTGGGGTACTAATCCCATCGCGCGATCCGCGCTCTGAAAACGCGCCGAAGTCGCCGCGCGCCTCATCTGCTCGTCACTCCACATCAAGCCGGAGGAGGAGCGCTTCCGGTTCGGTTTCGCCGCCTGAACGTCCATCCCGGGAGGCGGCCCGTAATCCCGGGCGCGCCCGCATCGTTAGACGGGGATGCGCACCCTGATCTCCGTGCCGGCGCGGCGGGCGGATCTCACGGTGAAATCGCCGCGGACATAGGTGGCGCGCTCGCGCATGCCCAGCAGGCCAAGGCCACCCCTGTGCTTGGCGGAAAAGCGCGTGAGGTCGAAACCGATTCCGTCGTCGTGGATGGCCATCTCAGTGAATCCCGTAAGTTCAGACAGCTCCACCGTGACCTGACGCGCGCGGGCGTGTTTGCCGGCGTTTTTCAACGCTTCCTGAAATATCCGGTAGAGGGCGAGCTCGGTGGCGGGAGACAACGACGCGGTCAACGGCCCGCAGGTGATCTTGACGGGCACGCCCGTCCGGCTCGCGAATTCCGTGCAGGCCTCCGTCAAAACGGCCGCGAGCCCCAGCTCCACCAGGACACTCGACCGCAAATCGCGTGAAATTCGCTCCGCTTCTTCAGCCGTCCTGCCCAACAGATCGCGCAGTTGGATTGCCGCTTTCTTCGCCGCCGCGGGACGAACCACCAGGTCTGTGACCAACGCCTGGCTTTGCATCACGATGGCACAAAGTGGCTGCGTGATGCGGTCGTGCACTTCGAGGGCGACCCGACTGCGCTCCGTTTCCTGCGCCTGCACGACGCGGTGCGTCAAGGCTCGCAGCATCTCTTCATTGCGCCGGGCCTCGGTCAAATCGGTCACCACGAGGCCAAGCGCTGCGTCGTTGGCGCCACCCTTGGCCAGTGCCCGCAGGGAAATCTGCGCCGGCAGCGGCAGACCATCGACCGCCATGAGCCGCACTTGGATTTTTGCACCGGATTCGTCGGGACGTTCCAGGACGCGCTGGAATGCGGCGCCGTCTTCCGCGGAGAGGAACCGGCGAAAGGAGGTGCCCATCACGTGCTCGAGCGGGCATCTCATCATTTTGGCGAAGCACCGGTTCGCGTAGAGAATCATCGCGTCGCCCGTGAGCGTCAGCGCGCCTTCGTTCATCGACTCGATGAGCACGCGGTAGGCGTGCCCGGCACCATCCAAGGTGAACACCTGGTCACCATCCGCCCCCGCGACCACGACCGCGTCCACTTCGCCATTACGAATGGCGCGCAGGGTTTCCTCCGCCTCCGCGAGGCGACGCCGGAGTTCGGCGTTGGCGGAGGCGGTTGAGTGGGCCTTTGGATGGCGATTTGTCATTCGATCAGAAGCAGCAGCCCCCAGCCTCACCCGGCGGAATCGGCCTCGGGCTTGTTAAAGACTTCCCGCCGGGAAGTGAACTCGGCCCGTCATTATCCTTCGGCGGAGAGCTGCGTCCGCTCCGCCGATTCACCCCCCCCGGTTACTAACTCCCGGCCGGCCCGTGCGCAACAGGGGTATAGTTTTCCTCCCCGCGAATGCTCCCCGACCAACCTCATAGGTCTTTTATCTCCAACGGCGCCAGAGGTTAAGCCGACTGTGCCAGCTCGGCGAGTGACTGGCCCGGGCGGCGGGTGTCAGTGATGCCGTTGAGCGGAAGCACCGCCGACGCTATTGCAGATCGCTTCCCCTTATTCTGATTTCGTAGCGTTCGAGACCTCTGCGTAGGATGAGCGGCACCGGAGATCACCGATCACATCCACGGGGTTGCCGTGACTCCAATGCGCCGGCAGCAAGCGATTCAGTTCCGCGATGGTGTTCTGCGAGAGCGGCGCAACCTGCTCACCTCCGTCCCGGGGAACGGCAGCGGGCCCGCGGGCGGTGATGCCTTCGAGTTCATCGTGGATCGCGTCACTCCGGCCTCGCGCGCGCCTGGCGGCCCCGACCGTAGCGCAGCCATTTTTCCAGTTCCACCAACACGAACACGGCGCCCGCCACGGCCACGATGCGCAGCCAGGATTCGGCCGGGAGCGGGGCGCTGTGAAAGAGTCGGTTCATCACCGGCACGTAGGTGAAGAGGAGTTGTGCGCCTATCATCGCCAGCGCGCCGATCATGGTCCACCAATTCGTGAACAGTCCGATGGCGAAGACGGAGCGGTGGAGGGAACGACAATTAAACAGGTAAACGATCTGGACGAGGACCACGACGTTGATGACGGCCGTTCGCGCCACGACAATTCCAGCCTCGGCCATCCGGAGTTCCCAAAGGAAAACTCCGAGTCCGCCGGACACCATGATGAGAGAGACCAGGCCGGTTCGCATCACCAGTGAGAGGGTAAGGAGGGGCCGCTGCGGATCGCGCGGCGGTCGGCTCATCACGTCACTTTCCTTCGGCTCGAACGCCAGGGAGAGGCCGAGCAAGGTGTCAGTGAGATTGATCCAGAGCAGCTGGAGCGGGAGCAATGGCAGCGGCAGGCCGAGCACAATCGTGCTCAGGAGCATGAGTGCTTCGCCCAGATTCGTCGGGATAATCCAGACGATGAACTTGGTCAGATTATCAAACACCCCCCGGCCCTCCTCGACGGCGGCCTCGATGCTCGCGAAATTGTCGTCGGTGAGAATCATGGCGGCCGCTCCTTTGGCCACGTCGGTGCCGCTGATGCCCATGGCGACCCCAATGTCCGCTTGTTTCAGGGCGGGGGCGTCGTTCACGCCGTCGCCCGTCATCGCCACGACCTGTCCACGCGATTGCAACGCCCGGACAAGCCGAAGTTTTTGCCCGGGTGCCACGCGGGCGAAGACGGCCGTGCGTGCCGCCACGTCGGGCAGTTGATCGTCGGAAACCTGCTCCAACTCGCGACCGGAGAGCGCGACGAGCCGGCCGTTTTCCTCCTCCCCTTTCAAACCGATCTGCCCGGCGATGGCGCGGGCGGTAATGAGATGATCCCCGGTGATCATTTTCACGGCGATGCCGGCGCGCTGGCATTGCTGCACGGAGACGATCGCTTCGGGCCGCGGCGGATCCATCATTCCCTGCAGGCCGAGAAAGGTCAGGCCGGAGGCAACGTGACTATGCTCGAGGCTGCGGTGGGTGGAGTCCACGTGCCGCCGTGCGAGCGCCAGCACGCGCAGGCCGCGCCCGGCCATCTCCTCGACCGCACGATGCACGGCGTCCGGATCGAGCGCAATGGGCTCGCCCTGTTCACCGAGTGTGTCGGTGCAGCGCGGGAGCAGCCGTTCCACCGCGCCGACCTTGTAAATGACCCGGCCGCGGGGCGCGGGGTGCAAGGTCGCGCGAAACATATGCTCCGACTCGAACGGAATCGTGTCCAGGCGCGGCGCCGCGCGATGAGTTTCCGCATGCCGCCAGCCGCCTTTTTCCGCCACCACGACGAGCGCTGCTTCCGTCGGGTCGCCTTGCGCCTTCCAGTTCCCGCCCTCGCGCACCAACTGCGATTCGTTGCACAGCAGACCGGCCCGCAGGCATTCCGCGAGCGCGGGGTGATCCGGGACGTTCGCGACCTTGCCATCGAGTCGAAGGTCGCCCGTGGGATCGTAGCCCGCTCCGCTCACCGTGTAGAGTTTTCCGCCCGCGAAGATCTCCTGCACCGTCATCTGGTTCTTGGTGAGCGTGCCAGTTTTGTCCGAGCAAATGACGGTGGTGCTGCCGAGCGTTTCGACGGCGGGCAGCTTGCGAATGATCGTTTTTCGTTTGGCCAGGCGGGCGACACCGATCGCGAGCACGATGGTGACGGCGGCCGGCAGGCCTTCGGGAATCGCCCCGACGGCCAGCGCAACCGCCGCCATGAACATCTCCGTGGGCTTTTCTCCGCGCGCCACGCCGAGCGTGAACGTGACGAGGGCGAGACCCACAATGACCCAGAGCACCAGTTTGCTGAACTGGGCGATTTTGCGCGTGAGCGGGGTGGATATTTCAGCCGCGCTGGTGATCAGCCCGGCGATGTGCCCAGTCTCGGTTTCGTCGCCGATGTTGAACACGACGCCTTCTCCCTGGCCGCTGGTAATGAAGGTGCCGGCGTACCCGAGGTTTTTCCGCTCGGCCAGAATCGTGTCCAAGGGAAGCGGACCGGCCTGTTTCGCGACCGGGAGCGATTCACCCGTCAGGGCGGATTCGTCGGCATGAAGATTGCGGACGTGAATGAAGCGCAGGTCGGCGGGCACGCGGTCGCCGGAGCGGAGGAGCACGACTTCGCCGGGTACAATTTCATCGGAGGAGATGCGTTGCTGGCCGCCGCCCCGCCGCACGGTGGCCTCCGTCGTCAGCATCCGGGAAAGTGCCTCGATCGATTTTTCCGCCTTGGCTTCCTGGAGGAAGCCCACGACTGCATTGATCAGCACGACGCAGAAGATGACCGACGAATCCACCCATTCGCCGAGGAACGCCGTGACGCCGACGGCCACCAGCAGGATGTAAACGAGCGGCTGGTTAAACTGCTGCAGAAACTTCAACCATCCCGGCGTGCCAGGCCGCGGGGTGATGCGATTGAACCCGAATTTGGCCTGGCGACTCTTCGCTGCGTCAGGGGCGAGACCGGTGGGCAAATCAACCTCGAGCAGCCGCAAGACCTCCGCGCCGGACAGATGGTGCCAGGCCGGCGCGGGACTTTTCGATGCGGGCGGCGGGACGGGAGGGCGGCGACCGAAATTCGCGAGGAATCCGGTTTTCTTTTCGCGGCGAGCCCCGCGCTTGAGGCGCGTTGGGTCACCGCCATTTTTTCCTGATTGCATCCGTGAGCTGTTCTTCGGTCGCTTATTCTTCCGGGCGACGGAGCACCATCATCGGCCGCCGGATCTGCTTGAGCACCGCTTT